>CAZLME010000011.1:0-17427 GCA_964560595.1 uncultured Actinomycetota bacterium | reverse complement strand
ATATGAAGGTCCGAAAGGAGGTCCTGGAATGCGTGAAATGCTTGCCCCTACATCGGCAATTGCTGGAATTGGTCTTGATAAGGAAGTTGCATTAATTACAGATGGTAGATTTTCAGGAGCTACAAGGGGTGCTTCTATCGGGCATATATCACCAGAAGCGCAGGCAGGCGGACCTATTTGTATTGTAGGAGAAGGGGACTTAATTGAAATAAATATAACAGAAAACATGATAAATCTTCTTTTAAGTGATGAAGAAATAGAAAGAAGAATGAAAATATGGCAGCCTCCTGAATCAAAGATAAAAGAAGGTTATCTTGTAAGGTATTCAAGGATGGTAACATCTGCATCGGAAGGAGCTGTACTTAAGTAGTTTTAATTATTAAGATTTTTTTCAAGTATTATCAGTTTAATATTGTTTGGATGATTATTTAAGTTTTTTAAGAAAAAATATAAAATGTAACATAAAAATGATATAATTATCAAATTATTTTATTTGTTATAAAGTTGTTACAAATATGGGGAAGTGAGTTTATTATGAGTAAAATAACAGGCGCACAGATGATAATAAAATGTTTAAAAGAAGAGGGAGTAGATGCAGTATTCGGTTATCCCGGCGGAAAGGTAATACCCCTGTATGATGCATTATTTGACAGTGACATCAAGCATATACTTGTAAGGCACGAGCAGGGGGCGGCACATGCGGCAGATGGTTATGCAAGGGTAACCGGTAAAACAGGTGTTTGTATCGCTACCTCTGGTCCTGGTGCAACCAATCTCGTAACCGGTATTGCAAATGCACACATGGATTCAATACCGATGGTAGCCATAACCGGACAGGTAGGTACAGCCCAGATAGGAACGGATGCATTTCAGGAAGCTGATATAACAGGTATAGCCGCGCCTATAACCAAACATACCTATCTAATAAAAGATGTTAAAGATCTGCCTATGGTAATAAAAGAAGCTTTTTTAATAGCGTCTACGGGCAGGCCGGGGCCTGTTCTAATTGATATACCTGTTGATATACAAACAGGGTTGATAGATGAAAATTCTAAGGCAGATATAAGTCTGCCCGGATATAAACCCACGCTTAAAGGAAATCTAAAACAGGTTAAAGATGCTGTAAAAAAAATAGCCGAAAGTAAGAAACCGGTAATTTTTTCAGGAGGAGGGGTAATTATCTCGGGTGCAAGTGAAATTTTACAGAAATTTGTAAAAGTTGCCAGGATCCCGGTAATAACTTCACTTTTAGGAATAGGCTCATTTCCGGAAACTGATCCTTTATCCTTGAGTATGGCTGGAATGCACGGGACAAAGTATGCAAATCTTTCTTTTACGGAATGTGATTTAATTATTGCGGTAGGGGTTAGATTTGATGACAGAGTTACAGGTAAATTATCGGAATTCGCACCCGGAGCGGATGTAATTCATATTGACATCGATCCCGCAGAGATCGGGAAAAATATCAAGGTACTTATACCTGTTGTTGGAGATGCAAAAACTGTTCTTACAGACTTAAAAAATGAATATGAAAAATATATTGAAAAAAAAGGGATTCCGGATAGGAAGGAATGGTTGGCAAGAATAAAGAGATTAAAGAAGGATTTCCCTCTAAAATATGACAGGGAATCTGATACGGTAAAACCTGCTTATATTGTGGAAAAAATTTATGAGTTGACCAGAGGCGATGCCATAATCTGTACCGAAGTTGGCCAGAATCAGATGTGGGCGGCACAGTTCTATAAATACACTAAACCGAGAACGCTTGTTTCTTCAGGGGGTCTTGGAACTATGGGTTTTGGACTGCCGGCATCAATAGGCGCAAAGGTAGGAAAACCTGATAAAATAGTAATAGATATAGCAGGGGATGGAAGCATACAAATGGTATCGCAGGAGCTGTCAACTGCTGTTGTAAATAAAATTAATATAAAGATCATGCTTCTAAATAACGGCTACCTTGGCATGGTAAGGCAGTGGCAGGAATTTTTCTGGAATAAAAGGTATTCACATACCTGCATTGATAACTGTGTTGATTTTGTAAAGCTGATTGAGGCATATGGCGGTGTTGGCCTAAGGGTTACCAGAAAGGAAGAAGTTGAAGGTGCCATAAAAAAAGCTCTTGAAATAGATAATGTAGTACTGGTAGATTTCAGGATAGATAGAGAAGAGAATGTATATCCAATGGTAGCGCCTGGTTCTTCAATAAGTGAGATGTTAGACAGTGTTTAAAAAAACATATATAAGATAACAGGTGATAACATGAATCATATTATTTCAGTTTTAGTCGAAAATAAGGCAGGAGTACTGGCAAAAATATCCGGACTTTTCAGCAGGAGAGGCTTTAATATTGGGAGTCTTGCGGTTGGTCCTACCGAGGATGAAGAAATATCCAGAGTTACCCTGGAAGTTGAAGCAGAAGAACATAGTATCGAACAGATTATAAAACAGCTTTACAAACTTATAAATGTAATAAAGATTCAGGAGCTGGACCTTTCAAATATTGTTGAAAGAGAACTTGTTCTTATAAAAGTAAGTGCCGATTCTAAAACAAGACCTGAAGTGCTGGAAATAGTAAATGTTTTCCGTGCGAATATTGTTGATGTAGCCAAAAAAACACTAACGATTGAAATCACGGGGAACAGCCGGAAGGTAAAAGCACTGGAAGACCTCTTAAGACCTTTCGGAATACTTGAACTGGTAAGAACGGGTAAGATTGCCTGCACGAGAGGCAGTAAGAATTGAGGACTAAAATCAGAAAACAGCTGATTTCGGCGGTTTATTTGAATTAATTTAAAGTTAAGTCGCATAGACTCGTTGTATTATTAATTATATTTATAATAGATCTGTTATTTATGAATAACATATTATAAAAACAATAGAAAGGGATTAGAAAGATGATAAAAAAATACATAATGACTCCTGGTCCTACACCTATTTCCGAGGAAGTTATGCTGGAGCATGCAAGACCTCTTATGCATCATAGATCTCCAGAGTTCTCAAAGATATTTATAGAAGTAACTGAAAAACTAAAAAAATTATTTAAGACTGAAAATGATGTTTTTATACTGACTTCATCTGGAACTGGTGCAATGGAAGCAAGCGTTGTTAATTTCTTTTCCGGAGGGGATAAGGTGCTGATAGTGAATATCGGAAACTTTGGCGAAAGATTTAAAAAAATCAGTACAAAGTTTGGATTGGAGGTTATTTCCCTTGACTATGAATGGGGAGACTCGGCTAATCCCGATGATATTAAGAAAGTTCTGGATGATAATGCTGATATTAAGGGAGTCATGATTCAGTTAAGTGAGACATCCACAGGTGCAATAAATGATATTAAAACGATAGGAAGTATTGTAAAAAATTATCCCGCTATTTTGATAGTGGATGCTATAAGCGGTCTTGGAGCATCAAATCTTGAAACTGATGTTTGGGGGCTTGATGTAGTAATTGGAGGTTCACAGAAAGCATTGAGTGCTCCTACAGGTGTTGCTTTTATAAGTGTTAGTGAAAAAGCCTGGAAACTTAATGAAAAGTCAAATGTCCCGAGGTTTTATTTTGACCTGGCAGTTGCCAGAAATTATTCGATGAAAACACCGCCGCAGACACCCTGGACACCGGGAATATCAATAATAGTAGCCATGAATAAAGCTCTGGATATATTATTTGAGGAGGGACTGGAAAAAGTATTTGATAGGCATAGAGCAATGGCACTGGCTACTCAAAAAGCAGTAGAAAAATTGGGTCTTAAACCTCTGGTTAAAGATAAAAACAAAAGAGGGTTTTCTGTAACTTCTATCGTAGTTCCTGATGGAATTGATGCCAAAGAGCTTACAAAAATAATGAGAGTAAAATATGGAGTAACTATTGCTGGAGGACAGGGTAAACTTGCCGGTAAGATTATAAGAATAGGGCATCTGGGATATTTTGGGATATTTGATATTATAATTGCAATATCCGCACTGGAGATAACACTCAAAGAACTTGGATATGAATTTGAGATAGGTTCCGGTATTACGGAAGCGGAAAAAATTTTTATAGAAAATAATTATTTAAATCCCTGATGTACTGCTAAAAGGAAGATGTCTTAATTTTGGAGAATATTGATAAGAAAATGGCAGGTACTGATGGGAAATAAAATATAGTTGTTGTAGTTTCATTATTTAAAAACTATTTAAAAGATATATAGGGAATTAACAGGTGGTAAAATATGAACAAAAAAGTAATAATAACCGACGGTATTTCGGCTGGAGCAAAGAAAAAACTTGAAGAGCATTTTATCGTAGAGGAGAAAAAAGGGCTGACACCGGAAAAGCTTAAAGAAGAGATTAAAGGTTTTAATGCTATAATTATTAGAAGCGCTACAAAACTTTCTGCTGATATTATAGAAGCTTCGGATAAACTGGAAATTATAGGGAGAGCAGGCATAGGAGTTGATAACATTGATATTTCAGCAGCAACTAAAAAGGGCATTATTGTTGTAAATGCACCAACCAGTAATGCCGTTACTGTTGCTGAACATACCATTGCATTAATGCTTTCACTTGCAAGAAAAATTCCAGAAGCGAATTTCACTCTAAAAAGTGGGAAGTGGGAGAAATCAAAATTTAAAGGCATTGAACTTGAGGGTAAAACACTTGGAATAGTCGGGTTTGGACAAATAGGAGGTCTGGTTGCAAAAAAAGCTATAGGGCTGGGCATGAAAGTAATTGCTTATGACCCGTTTGTATCAGAAGATAGATTCAGACAGCTTGAGATAAAAAAAGCCAGCAAGTTGGAAGATATTTATAATAAAGCTGATTTTATTACTATTCATCTTCCAAAAAACAAAGATACTCTTGGAATGTTTAATAAGGCTGAATTCTACAAGATGAAAAAAGGAACAATAATATTAAATGTTGCAAGGGGAGGAATTATTGTCGAGAAAGATCTTGCTGAAGCTATAAGAGGGGGGCAGATAGGCGGAGCGGCACTTGATGTATATGAAACAGAACCATGCCTAGATTCTCCTGTTTTTAAATTAAGTGAAGTGATTTGTACGCCCCATCTGGGCGCATCGACTACGGAAGCACAGGATAGAGCAGGAATCATAATTGCGGACCAGGTTATAGACGTTCTTAACGGGAAAACGGCGGCTTTTCCGGTTAATGCACCTGCTGTAAGGCCTGAACTTATGAACATACTCTCGCCTTTCTTTGAATTGTGTGAAAATTTAGGAAGTCTTTTTATAAATTTATTTGAGGGTAACCTCGATAGCTTAAAAGTAGGCTATTACGGTAAGATATCAGATTATGATGTTAGAATTCTAACATCAATAATACTGGTAAAAATACTGGAAAAATTCTCGGCAGAAACTGTTAACCTGGTAAATGTGGACCTTTTAGCCAGAGAAACGGGTCTTAAGGTAAAGGAAGTAAAAAGCAGCCAGTCAAAAGATTTTATAAATTTAATTACGCTGGAGGGAAAAGACAAAAATGGAGAATTTTCTATTTCAGGGACTACTACAGGTAAAAAAGACACACCCCGGTTTATAGCCATTGATAAATTTGAAATAGATATGGTTCCTTCAAAATATATGGCGTTTATAAGATATGAGGATATTCCCGGGCAGATTGGGAAGATAGGAACTGCTTTTGGCAAACTGAATGTAAATATCGCTTCAATGCATGTAGGCAGGAAGAAGCTGAGCGGGGATGCAGTAATGGGATTGAATCTGGATAACGAAGTAACTCCTGAAATGCTTGAGGAATTCAAAAAGTCATCAGGTTTTAAAAATATAAAGATAGTCAATCTTTATTGATTAGAAAAAGTAAAAGTTTTTAAAAATGTATTTTAATAAGGTATTATAAAAAGTTTTTTAATATTAGAAGAGATATCGGGATAATTTAGTAATTTAAATAAAATAGAGTAAGAAGGTAGGTTAGCACTATGGAGGATAAGAAAGAAAAAATCTACATATTTGATACAACACTGCGTGATGGTGAGCAGGCTCCCGGTATTCACCTGAATACAAAGGAAAAATTGGAAATTGCCCAGCAGCTTGCAAAGTTAAATGTTGATATAATAGAAGCTGGCTTCCCAATATCATCTAAAAGTGACTTTAATTCTGTAAAGGAATTATCGAAAAAAATTAAAAATAGGAAAATAGCAGCTCTGGCAAGAGCAAATTTTAAGGATATAGAGATAGCCGGAGAAGCTCTTAAAGAAGCGGAACAGCCGGTAATTCATACTTTTATCTCTTCATCGGATATTCATCTTAAATATCAGCTAAAAAAAAGCAGGGAAGAAGTAATGGAGCTGGCAGGAGAAGCGGTAAAAAGAAGCCTTAAATATACTGATACGGTTGAATTTTCAGCTATGGATGCAACGAGAAGCGATCCTGTATTTCTGTGCAGGTTATTTGAGGCTGCCATTAAAAGCGGAGCTAAAATTATAAATGTTCCGGATACGGTAGGGTATACCATTCCTGATGAGTTTGGAAGAATGATTGAATATATTTTTGAAAATACAAAAGGAATCGGAAATGTAATAGTCAGCGTTCACTGTCATAATGATCTCGGCCTGGCCGTTGCAAATTCACTCATGGCTGTAAAGTATGGTGCAAGACAGGTAGAATGTGCGGTAAATGGTATTGGCGAGAGAGCCGGCAATGCATCGCTTGAAGAGATTGTAATGATTATAGATACCCGTAAAAAAGACCTTGGAGTATATACGGATATTAATATAAGTGAAATTACAAGGACAAGCAGTATAGTGAAATCATTAACGGGCTATGTTGTTGCACCCAATAAAGCGATAGTGGGTAAAAATGCATTTAGTCATGAAGCCGGGATACATCAGGATGGGATGCTGAAAGACAGGTCAACTTATGAAATAATCAAGCCCGAAGATATTGGACTCAAATCATCAAAACTGGTACTGGGCAAACATTCGGGGAGACATGCATTTGCAGAGAGGCTAACAGAGCTTGGTATACATCTGGCAGAAGATGATCTGGAGAAGGCTTTTGAAAGATTTAAGGACCTCGCCGAGAAGAAAGGAGCCATAAATGATGAAGATATCAGGGCAATTGCGGAGAATGAACTACGTGAAGTTACGGAACATTTTTCACTTAAATATTACAAAGTCCAGAGCGGTTCGGATATCAGTGCGACTTCTACAATAGGGATAGAAATAAAAGGGAAGGTGCACGAAGATTCTTCAGCAGGGGATGGTCCCGTAGACGCTTCATTTAAAGCAATTGATAAGATAGTAAAAATAAATGCGAAGTTAATTGAATACAATATAGAGGCTGTGTCCGGCGGTAAAGATGCGCTGGGGTCGGTTAAAGTGGTGGTGAGCACCAATGGCATAGAAGTGATGGGTAGCGGTATAAGTACGGATATAGTCGAAGCAAGCATAAAGGCATATATTGATGCAATGAATAGAATTGTAGAAAATGAAGGATAATTTTTAACCGGAGAGGAAATTTTAAAAAGGTGAACAGTAAAAACAAATCGCAAACAATTGCGCAGAAAATACTTGCATACCACTGCAGCAGGGATTATGTTTCAGAGGGTGAAATAATAAATGCAAATGTTGATATTGTACTTGGGAATGATATTACACTTCCTTTAGCCATTGGAGAGTTTGATAAAATCGGTACAGGTGAAGTTTTTGACAGGGAAAAAGTTGTTATAGTACCCGACCATTTTGCTCCAAATAAGGATATAAAATCTGCCTGGCAGTGTAAGTTTATCAGGGAATTTGCACGGGAGCAGAATATTAAAAATTATTTTGAAGTAGGGAAAATGGGTATTGAACATGCACTGCTTCCTGAGCTGGGGCTTGTACTTCCCGGAAACCTTGTGGCTGGAGCCGATTCGCATACCTGTACTTACGGTGCCCTGAACGCGGCATCAACAGGAGTCGGAAGTACGGATGTGGCAGTTGCAATGGCTACCGGAAAACTCTGGTTTATGGTTCCGCGAACTATTAAGTTTGTTTACAGCGGAGATTTAAAACAGTGGATAACAGGCAAGGACCTGATATTGTATACCATTGGTCTGATAGGTGTGGACGGCGCACTTTACAAATCCATGGAATTCAGTGGTCCTGCCGTAAGCAAACTATCCATGGATTCAAGATTTACAATATCTAATATGGCTATAGAAGCGGGGGGAAAGTTTGGAATATTTGAGTTTGATGATAAAACAGAAGAATTTTTAAAATCAAGATCTGACGATAATTATAAAATATTCACAAGTGATCCTGATGCAGAATATGAAAAAAAATATAATATAAACTGCTCGGATATAGAACTCCAGGTAGCGGTTCCCCATCTTCCATCAAATGCCAGAAATGCAAGGGATTTAGCTGATATAAGAATTGACCAGGTTGTGATAGGTTCCTGTACAAACGGAAGGATCGAAGACCTTAGGATTGCGGCAGAAATTTTAAAAAACAGGAAGGTTAATGATAATTTAAGAACTATAGTAATTCCTGCTACCCAGAATATATATCTCGAAGCATTAAAAAAGGGTTATATTGAAATTTTTATAAATTCCGGTTGTGCCGTAAGTACTCCGACATGTGGGCCGTGTCTGGGCGGACATATGGGTGTACTTGCAGAAGGAGAAAGGGCAGTGTCAACAACGAATAGAAATTTTGTTGGAAGGATGGGCCATTCCAAAAGCGAAGTATATTTAAGCGGTCCTGCTGTTGCAGCTGCATCTGCTATAGCAGGAAGGGTAGCTACACCTGAGGAGGTTATCTAATGAAATTAAAGGAAAAAGTAATAAAGTACGGCGATAATATTAATACAGATGTAATAATACCGGCCAGATACCTCAATACTATAAGCGAAAATGAGCTTGCCTCACATTGCTTTGAGGATATGGACAGTGGTTTTAAGGAGAAAGTAAAAGAAAGAAAAATAATAGTGGCGGGCAGTAATTTTGGCTGCGGATCTTCCAGGGAGCATGCCCCTCTTTCAATAAAAGCGAGCGGGGTTAAAGCAGTAATAGCGGAATCATTTGCCCGTATATTCTTCAGGAATGCAATAAATATAGGGCTTCCTGTCATAGTAAGTGATAGAGCAAGCAGTCTTATAGATGATGGGGATGAACTTGAGATAGATTTAAACAGCGGTGAGATCAAAGATGTTACAAAAAATAAAGTTTTTGAGGTAAAACCACTCCCTGATTTTATCCAGGGTATAATAAAAAGCGGTGGTTATATAAATTTTACCAGGGAGAACATAAAAAAATAAATTAGCTTAAGGAATAATTTAATAACAGATAAAAAGAAAAAAATGAATAATGAATTAAAAGATAAAATATACATACTGGATACGACTTTAAGAGACGGTGCCCAGAGGGCAGACATATCTTTTTCGGTCAATGACAAGCTGCAGCTTATTGAAAGATTTGATGATATCGGTATTGATTATATTGAAGTAGGTTTCCCTGCTTCAAATCCAAAGGAGATAGAGCTATTTGAAAAGCTGAAGGAAAGGAAGTTCCAGTATTCTAAAATAGTTGCATTTGGGATGACAAGGTATAAAAATATTAAAGTAGAGGATGATAGCAATATAAAACAGCTTGTTCAGTCTGGAGCGGACGCCGTATGTATTGTGGGTAAATCTTCTCCGCTTCATGCCCAAAAGGTAATTGAAACGACACTTGAGAATAATATGGATATGATTTCAAGTTCCATAGAATATTTAAAAAAATATTTTCCCGAAGTTATTTTTGATGCGGAGCATTTTTTTGATGGCTTCAAAGAAAATTCGGAATATGCGCTGGAGACATTAAGGGTAGCTATGGGGGCAGGAGCAGATTATCTATGTCTTTGCGATACGAATGGGGGCATGCTTCCTGATGATGTTATAGATATAATAGATAAGGTTAAGAGGAAAATAAAGGCTACTCTTGGAGTGCATTTTCATAATGACAGTGGTTGTGCTGTTGCCAATACTATAATAGCTGTAAATAAAGGTATAAAGATGGTGCACGGGACGATAAATGGTTATGGAGAAAGATGCGGTAACGCAGATCTATGTCAGATAATTCCCAGCCTGGAAATAAAATTAAAAAAAAGCTGCCTGAAGGAACACAGTTTAAAACATTTAACCAATCTTTCAAGATTTGTTAGTGAGACTGCAAATCAAATTACTAATCCCGGGCAGCCTTTTGTAGGGCGGAATGCATTCAGTCATAAGGGTGGTCTGCATGTAAGTGGTGTAAGTAAATTATCAACGGCATTTGAGCATGTCAGTCCTGAGACTGTCGGAAATACAAGAGAAATACTTATATCCGAGCTTTCCGGAAAGAAATCAATAATTCTAAGGGCAAAAGAATTTGGAATTAATCTTGAAAATGATTTAGAGAAGGTCAGTGAGATATTAAATAGAATTCAAAATCTGGAGCATAAGGGTTATCAGTTTGAAGCTGCTGATGGAAGTTTTGAACTGCTGGTTAAGGAAGTTGCAGGAATAAAAAAGAAATTTTTTAAACTGGAAAGCTTCAGGGTATTAAATGAGAAGAAGGAAAACGGCAGCATGATGTCCGAAGCTACGGTAAAAGTGCAGATAGACGGAAGCAGGATAATCGAAACAGCAGAAGGTAACGGTCCTGTTAATGCTCTGGATAGAGCTTTAAGAAAGGCAATTCAGAGCTGTTATCCTGCGCTGTCAAAAATAACCCTTACAGACTTTAAAGTCAGGGTACTGAATGAGAAGAGGGGTACCGAAGCGGTAGTGAGGGTTTTAATTGAATCGTCGGACGGCGAGAAGAGCTGGGGTACCATAGGAGTTTCAGAAAATATAATCGAAGCCAGCTGGCAGGCTCTGGAAGACAGCGTTATATACGGACTCATGCATGTGGAAAATAGCGAATAAGACTTCAAACGAATAAAATATCCCTGCCAGTAAATAACCTATATTGTCCTTAATATTAAATTTAAGAAGCGGAAATCATAAGGTATATCTTATATAAGTTATAATAAGAAAGGAACCCTGCTATGGTATACGGTAAAAAGATAACTCTGTCCACAAAAGGATTTTCAGATATCAGGGATATTACAAGTGATGTGAAAAGCATTGTTTTAAAATCCGGCATAAAGAATGGGCTTGTAAATATTTCTGTAATTGGTTCCACTGCTTCTATTTCAACTATAGAATATGAACCTGCTCTTGTAGAAGATGTGCGCGACCAGCTGGAGGAGTTTATTCCGAGCACCAGGCATACGCGGCACTCTCAGACATGGGGAGATGATAATGGTTTTTCACATCTGCGGGCTACTTTTATGGGTCCAGGTATTACGGTTCCGCTATCCGGCGGTAAATTGGTTCTGGGTACCTGGCAGCAGATAGTTGTTATAGACCATGATAACAGACCTCGCTCACGCGAAATATTTATCCAGGTTATGGGAGAACAGCAATAATCATATTTTTTAATCAGTGATTTAAGCATTTATTTATTTGCTATTTTAGGTTATTTTATGTAATCAATGAATACAAAAATAAAGAAATTTATGCGGGGGGAATAGGATAAGCCCATATCTGGCTGCCTTACCTATTTAATAATTAAAATATCTTTTAAAGAGCGTCTTTTTTGCGGTTTCGGATTGTATCTTTCATCTCTATAGCCAACAGCAAGAATAGATATGACTTTCCAGTTTTCTGGTATATTTAGAATTTTTTTTATCTTTTTTTCATTAAACCATCCTATCCAGCATGATGAAAGGCCCAGCTCCTCTGCTGCCAGTACGATATGCTCTGCGGCTATTGCCGTATCTATAATGTGATACCTAACTCCCGAAATAATTTCACCAAGAAAGTGAGTTATTATATTCTTTCTTACAGAGCAGCAGATAATAATAAGCGGTGCGGTTTTTGCCCATTTATTTATTACTCCAAGAGTTCCTCCTGCAATCTTTGCTAACATGCCCTTATCCTTAACAGCGATAAACCTCCACGGCTGCCTGTTTGTAGCTGAAGGTGCAAGCCTTGCAGCTTCAATAATTTGTAAGATTTTTTTATCTTCAACTGGAATATTCTTAAACTTTCTTATACTTCTTCTGTTTTTTATTATTTCAAAAACGCTGCCCATTATCTCTGGCTCCTTTTCTATTTTTATCATATATCACAAAATAAAAACTCTTTATTTGTGTTTAATTATGTTAGTATTATGTAAATATCTATTCAGTCACGGCCCTGAAAATACAGGATGAAATTCATTTTTAACAGTCTGATTGCAACCATATAATATCATAACAATTACTTATAAAAATAGATGTAATATCATATCAGATATATAATAAATATTTGGAAGAATAAATGGGGAGGTATGTATGTCAGAGAAGGATTTTGCGGAAAGAGTTTTAAAGGTTGAGGAAAGCCCTACGTTTGCACTGGAAAGAAAAGTGGATGAGCTGGATATTAAATTAAAAAAGGAAGGCAGATCAGTAATAAGATTCGGTATAGGGCAGCCTGATTTTAATACTCCTGATAATATAAAGAATGCAGGCAAGAAAGCAATTGATGAAAATAAAACGAAATATACTGCAAGTACTGGCATAAAGGAACTTAAAAGTGCAATCGTAGAAAAGTTTAAAAGAGATAATAATATTGATTATGAAACCGGTAATATTCTTGTTGGAAATGGTGCGAAGCATGTACTGGATGATATTATGAGGGTTTTTGTCAGTCCGGGAGATAGAGTTATAATCCCAAAGCCTTTCTGGGTAAGTTATAGCCAGCAGGTCATACTTTCTGAAGGGATTCCCGAATTTGTAGATTTTAGAGATGATTTAAAAATGGATATGGAGCATTTTGATTATGTTGTTTCAAAATCCGCCAGGGGGAAAGTTAGCAGAATCGGAAGTGGAATTGGAAGAGCAAAGCTATTTATTTTAAACAACCCCAGTAATCCAACAGGGATAGTCTATTCAAAAGCAGAACTTGAAGAGATTGGTAAAATCTGCCTTGAGAATAATATTTATATTATTGCAGATGAAGTTTATGAGAAGTTTTTGTATGGCAGTGCAGAGCATTACAGCATTGCATCATTTAGTGATGAGCTAAAATCTATAACAATTACTGTGAATGCTGTGTCAAAGACTTACGCAATGACCGGATGGAGAATAGGGTACTGCGGCGCCGGTAGTAAAACAATAGAACAGATGACTAAAGTACAGGATCAGTCAACATCTAACCCCTGTTCAATAGCGCAGTGGGCTGCCCTTGAAGCACTTAGCGGAAATCAGGATTCTGTTGAGCTGATGAGGAAAGAATATGAGAAAAGGAGAGATTATATTTACGGAAGGATTTCTTCAATAGATGGGATGGAGTGTGCCCTTCCTGAAGGTGCTTTCTATATATTCCCGAAAGTATCCGGCTTTTTCGGGGGAAGGATAAAAAATTCGTTTGATTTTGCTGGTTTACTGCTGGAAGAGGCGAATGTCGCCGTAGTTCCAGGAGGAGCTTTCGGAGCAGATGAATATATAAGGATTAGCTACGCCACATCAATTCAAAATATTGAAGAAGGGTTAAACAGGATAGAGACATTCTGCAGTAAAAATTAAAGCCAATGATACTTTTGAATTAATAAAATGAAAATAAGAAAATATAAATTTATCCCGTTCTGCTTTCAGGGTGTTCTTTAATAACGCACTCCGTAAGAGGCCCTATTAATATATGAATTTACATAAAAGAATATATTAATTACAATAGGGTACATGTCTGCAAATGCTACCATCCTAAGTAAAAACACAAAAGAGTATAGAAGGAGAAAACTCCAATATGGTCCATACTACCAGTGCATAGAAGACTATTATGAAGAATTTAAAAGATTGTATGATAGAAATTTCAGCCAGAAGTATGGATATATAAGATCTCATATAGAAAAAGTAATCTTTCAGTATCTGGACTGCGGTATCCTGCATAACGGCTTTGCCAGGGTAAAGTGCCGTGACTGCAACCATGAGTATTTGTTGGCGTACTCCTGCAAGCGAAGGCATTTCTGCCCCCTCATGTCATGCTAAAAGGGTGGTCGAGTTTGGCGAGTGGCTGTGCGGAAGTGTTTTAAAAAAGGTCCACCACAGGCATTTTGTATTTTCCATACCAAAGATACTAAGAATATATTTTCTATTTAACAGAAGCCTTTTAAAGAGACTCTCAAAGATCTCGTGGGAAACTGTAAAGGATTACTACATAAATACCTGCAGAAAAGATGGAGGCAGTCCCGCAGCCGTAGCAGTTATTCAGACCTTTGGAGACTATAATCTTTTCTTTAATCCCCACATGCGTATACTGGCAGCTGATGGCTGCTTTGAGGTGATGGATTCTTTTATGCTCCCTCCATCAATATTGATACTGCATCCCTTGAGAAACTCTTCATATACAAATTATTTAAGATGCTTCTGGTCAAAGGCCTTATTACAGAAAGAGTCGTAGAATTAATTTATTCATGGCGGTATACAGGCTTTGGAGTGTATTGCGGAAAGAGGGTATATCCAAAGGAGCAAAGGTTAACAGAGAACCTGGCAAGATATATTATAAGGGCATCATTTTCCCGGGAGAGGATGAAATACTTCCCGGATGAGGCAAAGGTCACTTACTGGTCCAAATACAGAAAGGAGGTAAAAGAGTTTAATTCCCTTGAATGGATGGCAGCCCTAGTCTCTCATATACCGGACAGGGGAGGACAGACCGTTCGCTATTATGGCCACTACAGTAATGTCACAAGAGGCAGGCTGAATATTCTGTGTGTTTTCTGATGTGGTATTATAACCTATGGTAATTTTTGTCTCCGATAATCCCTGATTATGTAGACTAGCGGGGGATTATAGAGTTGTGACCTAGAAGGAAGTTCTTATAAATTTGAAAATTGCAGACGAAAGAATGCAGGAATAGAAAAAATCTGAATGGGGTCATTGAAGTTCAAAGAATTATGCCTCGGGGTGTCAAGTAACCTAAGGTTGTAAGATTATGGTGAAAAATAACCCGGGGCTTATTTATTGAGCGACCTTCTTTTGTTTGATAATTTTTTTATTTTTTTACCTGGAGAGGTTGATAAAATTCAATGATAAAAATTTATTGTAAACTAAAAAAAATGGAATTTTAGTAAAGGATAAAAAAGAAGTCAAAAAACCTTTTATAGATGACCCAATCAAAATGTATCTCAGGGCAATTGGTAAAGTAAGGCTTCTGATAGCTTCCGAAGAGAACCAACTTGCTAAAAAAATTGAAGAAGGTGACCCGTCAGCAAAGAGAAAGCTTATTTAAGCAAATTTAAGACTGGTTGTAAGTGTAGCTAAAAAATATGTCAGCAGGGGTATGGTATTTTTAGACCTTGTTCAGGAAGGAAATCTTGGGCTCATAAGAGCCGCAGATAAATATGATTATAAAAAAGGTTTTAAGTTTTCAACTTATGCGACCTGGTGGATCAGGCAGGCCGTAACAAAAGCTATTGCAGACAAGGCAAGAACAATAAGGATTCCGGTTCATATGGTAACAATTGTCAATAAGTATATTTGTGCCCAAAGACAGCTTATCCAGAAACTTGGCAGAGAACCTAATTCTTATGAAATTGCAGATTTATTAAATGTTACGCCAGATAAAGTCAGAGAAATCAGGAAGATACCACAAGAAACAATATCACTTGATACTCCAATAGGTGAGAGAGATGAATCGCACCTGAGTGATTTTATTGAGGATTCGGAAGTTGAAACTCCTGCTGATGCAGCAACCTTTTCCGTGCTCCAGAAAGATCTTCAGATCGTTCTTGGCACTTTGAACGATAGGGAAAGGAAGATTATCAAATTTAGATATGGACTTATTGACGGCTTTCCCAGAACATTGGAAGAACTTAGCAGAGAATTTAACCTGACCAGGGAAAGGATAAGGCAGATCGAATCTAAAGCACTATGTAAATTAAGAAACCACAATGGCAACAGCCCACTAAAACAGTTCCTTGTAGATTAATCTGAAAAGCCGAGCGCTTAAATCATATTTCATAATAATAACATTTTAAATTTTGCAGTAGTATAATTAAGCAGGAAAAAAAATAAAAAAATTTTTGCCGGAGTTAAAATAAATGCCTGGCGTAAGAAATGAAGGAATTATTCTAGAGGAAACCAGCCTGAAATTTGAGGCCAGAGGGGTCTTAAATCCTGCCTGTATTAAGGTAGATGATATCGTTCATATGTTCTACAGGGCAATGAGCATGAGTGGCATATCTTCAATTGGATATTGCCAATTAAAAAACAATAAGGTTATAAAAAGACTGGACAGACCAGTTTTATTTCCAGAATATGAATATGAAAAAAAGGGTGTAGAAGATCCGAGAATAGTTTTTATTGAAAATAAGTATTATATGACCTATACAGCTTTTGACGGGAAAAATGCGATGATTGCCTATGCAACAAGTAGCGATCTAATTAATTTTAAAAAAGGTGGTGTTATATCCCCAAAGATCACCTATGAAGAAGCAGATAAAATTTTTAGAAAAGCAAATATTGGGGAAAAATATGACTTTTTTGAAAAAATCTATGAAAAAAGTTTTGGGGAAGAAGTATTATTATGGGATAAAGACGCATGTCTATTCCCTAAAAAAATTAATAATAAGTATGCTCTTCTTCATCGGATATTACCCAGCGTTCAGGTTTCTTTCTTTAATGATTTTTCAGAGCTGAGTACTGTTTACTGGAAAAAATACTTAGAAAAAATAAATGATTATGTAGTTATTGATCCAGAATTATCTTTTGAGAATGAATATGTTGGGGCAGGTTGTCCACCCATTGAGACAGCATATGGGTGGTTACTTATATATCATTGCGCAGAGAGGATCAACAATAATTTACAATACCACTCAAGTGCGGCCCTGCTGAATATTAAAAATCCTCTAAGTGTTTTAAATAGACTTAAAAAACCATTGTTTTCTCCAGTTGAAAACTGGGAAAAAGTCGGGAATGTAAATAATGTTGTATTTCCAACAGGAGCAGTAACCAAAAAGGGAAGGTTATATATTTATTACGGGGCAGCAGATAAACTGATTGCTTCAAAATCATTAGGATTGGAAGAGTTAATGCAGGAGTTAATAGCTAATAAATGATAGTTAGATGTTTAAATTAGTACTATTAAGACACGGTGAAAGTATCTGGAATAGGGATAACCGCTTTACCGGGTGGACCGACGTAGATCTATCAGGAACAGGAATAAAACAGGTAAAGGAAGCAGGAAAAATTCTTGAAAAGGAGGGTTTTGTTTTCGACATTTCCTTTACCTCAATGCTAAAAAGATCCATCAGATCCCTTTGGATAATACTTGATATCCTGGACCTAATGTGGATCCCAGGTAAGAAATCATGGAGACTAAATGAGCGATTTTACGGTGCCCTTCAGGGTTTAAATAAACAAGAAACGACTAAAAAATATGGTGAGATTCAG
>CAZLME010000010.1:0-19250 GCA_964560595.1 uncultured Actinomycetota bacterium | reverse complement strand
GTCCACTCATGTTATCTGCATTTTAACATCTTTTGTCGATTTTATTAATTAAATAATTTAAAATCTGCCAGCGACACTTTTTTTCTCGATGTAAAACATTATCTTTTAGCTTTTTTTACTAAAGAAATATTTTTAGAAAACTTTTATGTCGATTTGAACAAAAATGAGGTTTTAAATAAACTCAAGATAAAAGATCTTTCTAAATACATACAAACTATTGCTTAAAAAAACTTATATTTCCTATTACAATCTTAAATACATCTTTTAAGTGTTTTTAGTTTGGAACTCGGCTTACAGGCTAACTCCAACTATTTTTTATCTTATAAGCCGGCTAGAATAAATTATGGGCATTATTTATCTTTGGTAATTAAGGATATCTTTCAAGTTACTTAATTCCTTTATAATCTGGTTCGAAATTTCACTACCTGAGGCAGCCAGTAATAACATTTGTCAAAGATATCATGATTTAAATGTTCTATAGATTTCGGAATTTAATTCTTTTTGAAAATTAGTCTTATTCCATAGATAAAAGAACTGTAGTTGAGCCTGCGCTCTCAGGGCCTGACACCTGTTTAACCCACCCTACATCTTTTACATACCAGGTAGATATTTCTAAATCTATATTTATATCTTGGGAAATTCCTTGAATTTTATAAACCAGGTCTTCTTTGAATATAGTATCTACCCTTAAAGTATCTTCGTATATTCCTGCCGGAACTTCCACAGATTCCATAGCTGCTATTTCATTATTTATAATCACATGCCCCTCATAAGTAAGTTCTCCTGATTCAGTATCAGTTTGAGAAAAAATAGTATAATCCGTACTCCAGATCTTACCTATTTGCCATTCATCTGCAGGAGGATACGTAACTCCCTTAAATTCTATTGTATTAAACTCTATACCTTCCGGCATATCTGAAGAATTGACTCCTGCATACTCATCTTGTATTATTCCATCTCCTGTACATTTCCATGTATATTCAGAATTATAACCAGGAAAAGACTGAGTTACGATAAAAGTATCAGAGTCTACTTTTTCCTGGCTTACAGTAAACTCGGTTGCTTCGCTTTGTCCTGTCAGCAATATTTCATATGTCCATACCACACCGGGCTTAAGTGGAATATATGGATTATAACAGAGCTTTGATATATCAGAATCATTTGATTCCAAATCGGACTTCTGACTTTCTGTTTCTTCAGCTTCAAAATTTTCATCAGTTTGTTCTGTATTTGATAATTCGGTATTTCCAGCTGCTATTGTACTGTCCTTATCAATGTCTTTTTGCCCAGCATTGCTGCATGCAATTAGAATAACAATTAGAAAAATGGGGATGACTAAAATTAAGACTTTTGTTATAGTAAACTTTTGTTGATTCATAAACCCTCCTTTATAAAAATTTTTATGAGTAAAAAATAAAAACCGACTAATAATTTCATTATAATAATTATAATACTTTCTTATAATTTATAATATTACTATGTGAGCATCCCAACAAATTCCTCTGGATTATTCAGAACTCTTATTTATATATAGTTATGACCTGGCAGGGTGTAGTTACAATAATAGGTCTTTCAATAATTCATAAAATAAGGTGGTATAAAAATCTTCCGGCACTAATATTGGGTGATGGCATCTTATTTTTAATATTAATAAGAAATTATGTTGCTCTTATTGTATAGAAATTTACTGATGACCCAATTCTGGTATAAAAATATCACCTTCTAAAGCTATTATCCTGGTTCTAACTTCGTTCGCTATGGCCAGCCAAAGATTATTTAATAATACCCAGGAATATCTTAATATGTTCGGCTAAAGTATTATCAATTTCTGAGTGTCTGGGAATTGGTTGTTTTTGTCCAGTCTTGAGATTTATATAAATATCATGTCTTGATCTAAGTCTAAAAAATATGCAGCCTTCTTTTTTCAATTGTTTAAGTAATTCATTACGTTTCATACTGAGAGTTCTTTTAGCTGGTAATTTAAGGGAACATCATTCATCAGCATTAACTTATATGCGTCTTTAAGATTTTCTTCAAGTTCTTCAAGGGTTTCACCCTGACTCATAATTTCAGGATGTTCAAGAATTTTACCTAACCAGAATTTTTCACCTTCCCAGCCCTAATAAAAGTTTTTATAAAATAGCTTATAGATTTTTTTATTATATCAATAAGAGAATATTAAGAATCTAATAAAATTTCTTATATTTAAACTCCTTAAAAATAGCTGGTTTACTACTTTCTGGTTATTACTTTATAAAGAGCAAATATAACAAGCAGGTAACCAATCAACCTTATTGCAATAATTAGTGCTGACAAAGAAGCTGGCAGTCCTAGTATGTCCATAAGATGAGTCACTCCGAAAAGACCGAAGGCTACCCCGATGTAAAGTGTAAAATTATTCTTCTTCCTGAAGTATATCCAGATACCAAGAGCAAGTATTACGATACATAACACAAGATTGACGATAAGCACAGCCATATAATTATCCTCCTTTTTTTACTTTCATAAGTTCACATGTTATTTATGGAATTTCGTAGGGTTTGAACTTTGAAGAGCCCGAGCATTATTTTGACATGGTTCTACTCACAGCTAATATATTTTGTATTTCTCTTTTAGTTCTTTTATCCTATTGTAAGAATTGTATATTCCTTCTTCTGATATTTTCCCTTCTTCAGTTGCTTTTTTAATTACCTCTACTGCTTTTTTAGCGATGTCATCATAATAAACCGGACTATTGTTAGAAAATATTAATAAATCACAACCTGCATTTATTGCTTTTATAATGGCTTCTTCAAATCCAAAATTATCAACAATTGCTCCCATTTGCATATCATCTGAAACAATTACACCTTCAAACTTTAATATACCTCTTAATATATCTTTTAAGAATATAGAAGATAATGTGGCAGGATTATCAGGGTCAATGTCTCTATTCATAATATGTGCTGTCATAATAATGTCAGTTTTATTTTCTTCAATTAATTTTTTGTAAGGGAGTAACTCTACTTCTTCGTTATAAGTATTTGTTATGTCTACTAACCCAAGGTGGCTATCTTCTGTGGAGCTTCCATGTCCGGGAAAATGTTTAATTGCTGTAATGATGTCGAATTCATGCATAGCGTCAATGAAATAACCTGCATGTTCATAAACTTTTACAGGATCATCTGAGAAAGATCTTTCTATATGTCCTATTACAGGATTATCTTTATTTATATTTACGTCAACTACAGGTGCAAAATTTAAATTAATTCCCAGATAGTCAAGTTCTATTCCGATAGGTGAAGCTTCTATAAAAGTATTTTGAGGATCATCTTCTCCCATCGTTTGGGCACTTTCAATTTGCATGAAACCATATTTTGCTTTTAATCTATTTACATATCCCCCTTCCACATCAACTGCTATGAAGAGGTCATTACGGGTTAACTTTTTTAAATCTTCAATTAATTTCTTTGTTTGTTTTGGGTTTATAATATTTCTGGGAAAACTTTTTGATGGAACATCATAATCAAATAATATTATTCCTCCAATGTTATATTCATTAATATCTTTTACTATTTTAGAAGAGGCATCAATCTCAGTTCCTCTAAAACCTAGAATAATCATTTCTCCAATCATTTGATCCAGCGTATGGTCGCTTTGTATTGTTTTTTTACTGCATGAAACAAATATAAAACTGAAAGAAAGAATAGCGCACAGCATCAGAAAGAAAATAGATATGAGATATTTATTTAATTTCATTTCACAAAACTCATCTTTAAAATAATAATACAATTTATAATTTATTATACAAAAGTTTTCTATAATTAAAAATCTTTTTATTATTGCATTTAAAAATTATAAGTTTTATTATAAAAATATATAAAATATTGTATTAGGGGAGGTTTTAATAGTGAAAACATTTAAAGTATTATCAACAATAATAGTCTGGGTTCTATTTTTATTTGGTTTATTAAGATTAACAATAGGTCTAGTAATGGCTTTTACAAGTGGGCCGAATCTTCCAGAGCTACCCGTGTATCTCGATTTTGCAATTGGGGTAAGCAGTTTAGTTTTATCAGCAGTTGTAATGCGAATAAGTAAATTGTTAGATTAGAGTCTGAATGATTATTATTCCTTTCTAGATAGCCTTGAGCTTTATTTTAACAAAAATGTACTTCAAGCTTTGATGTTAGAATGTTTTGTTTGGAATGCATAGCATATATTGGAATTGTGAATTAAACAAGAATTTTAAATAGTTTAAATTAATTCCTATTATTTACATTAAATTAATACATATTTAAACTGAGAATACATGAAAAAAATACTTAAAAGCTGGTTGTATATTGCAATTGTTGTAATGATAGTCGTAATTTTGGCCGGATGTTCAAATGATTATTCCTGGGAATCAGTTACAGATGGAGAATCTCTGGTTCAGGTATCTACAATCGATGCTCTTTTAAATGGAGTTTATGATGGAGTTATGGATTTTGAAACATTAAAGAAATATGGAGATTTCGGGATTGGTACGTTCGATAGTCTTGACGGGGAAATGATAGGATATGAAAGAGAGTTTTATCAGATAAAGGCAGATGGGAAGGTCTATCCGGTTATTGATACAATGACTACTCCATTCGCGTCAGTAACTTTCTTTGATAGCGACTATAAAATAGAACTGGCGGCCGGTATGAGTTATGAGGAACTCCAGGAATATCTTGATAAATTATTGCCTACAACCAATATTTTTTATGCTGTAAAAATACAGGGTATGTTCACCGGTATGAAAACACGCAGTGTGCCTGCGCAGGAAAAACCTTATCCGCGGCTGGCTGAAGTAACGGAGAATCAGCCTGTGTTCGAGTTAAATGATGTGTCCGGGACTATTATCGGCTTCCGCAGCCCGCCGTATGTCTCGGCTATTAATGTGCCGGGTTATCATCTGCATTTCATTACTGAAAATAAAGATGCCGGTGGTCATATACTGGATTTTAAGGTAAAAGATGCTACTGCATATATTGATGAAACTCCACAGTTTATGATGCTACTGCCAGGCTCTGACAGTGATTTTTATAGAATAGATTTAGGCCAGGATAATCAAATGGAACTGGAGGGTGTAGAGAAGTAAACTTACGTTTCATGCTTCTTATGAATCATCTTGCTACTCATATCTTAAGGCATCTATCGGGTTGAGCCTTGCGGCACGCATTGCGGGATAAATACCAAAGAATAGGCCAATAACTGTAGAGAAGCTAATAGCAATAGCTATAGGCATTAAGGTTACGGATGTTTCAAGAACGGTAAATCTGTTTAATAATGCTGATACGAGGACGGCAAATAAGATGCCAAGAATACCCCCGGTAATGCTTAATACAGTGCTTTCTACCAGAAACTGAATAAGTATATCTCTGTTCTTAGCTCCTATGGCTTTTCTAATTCCTATTTCTCTTGTTCTTTCCGTAACTGAAACAAGCATTATATTCATTATTCCAATACCGCCGACAAGGAGCGATATACTTGCAATACCTGCAATAACAACAGTAAAGATACCGGTTATTACACCAATTATATCAAGTATCTGTGTCTGAGTCTGAACACTGAAATCATTTTTTTCACCAAATCTTATGTTCCTGTGTCTTCTCAGTATTGATTTTATTTCTTCAGAGGCGGCATCTATGTCTTTTTCACTGATACTCTGGGCAAGTATCATATTATATGAGTCCAATCCATATAATTTATTCTGGGCGGTTGAAACCGGAATAGTTATGAAATCATCCTGGTCATTTCCAAACATATCAGTTCCCCTGGCTTCAAGCGTTCCTATCACTTTAAAATTTATACCATCAATCCTGATTATTTTTCCAATAGGGTCTACTTTAATGAATAATTTTTTAATAATCGACTGGCCGATTACAGCGACATTTGAAGCGTTTGTAACATCACTTCTGGTGTAGAAATTACCCTTTTCTATATCCATGCTATAGAGTTCCCGGCCATATTCCGATGAAGCATATATGGTAGACCGGGTACTTTTATTTAAGTATGAGATGATAGATGAACTATATACAACAGGAGCAACCCTAGTTATTAGGGTGGCATCTCTTTCAATTGCCTGAATATCGCCTGATTTTAATTTAGCCTGCGGCCCACCCTGCATGAATTGTGCCCTGGCATCCTGTACTTGTTCGGGATTGCCGGGGGTTACTATTATGAGGTTAGAACCAATGTCCTGAACACTCTGGATTATAGACTGCTGGGCGCTTGTTCCGATTGATAACATTGCCACTACGGCTCCTACTCCTATAATGATACCGAGCATGGTTAAAAAAGACCGCATTTTATTTAAAAATAAAGCCTGGAAAGCAATTTTTATATTTTCAAGAAATCTTTTCATGATTTTAATATTTTAGTTTACCGTTAACTTATCTTCCAGTCTGGGCATCTGCTTTATTTTTTCTTCCGCAGATATTTGATTTTTAACTTCTTCGTGTTTATGAATAATACCGTCTCTTAAATAAATGATTTTATGGGTATGCTTGGCTATTTCAAGTTCATGAGTAACTAAAATGATAGTTTTTCCTTCTCTGTTTAATTTCTGGAATATAGTCATTATTTCTTCACCCGTCCTTGAATCCAGATTTCCGGTGGGCTCATCCGCAAGGATTACGGAAGGTTGATTGACAAGGGCTCTTGCAATTGCCACTCTCTGTTTTTCTCCGCCCGATAACTCACTGGACCTGTGTTTTATTAGTTCGGTTAGTCCTACGGATTCTATGGCATCAAGTATTTTCTTTTTTTTATTTCCGGTCCTTTCAGAAGAGTAAATCATTGGAAGCTCAACATTCCCGTAGATATTTGTCCTGGAAAGGAGATTAAATGTCTGGAAAACAAAGCCTACTTCTTTATTTCTGATATTTGCAAGCTGATTATCATTCAGCTTACTTATATCCATATTGTTTAAATAGTATTGTCCGGAGGTCGGCACATCGAGACACCCTATAATATTCATTAAGGTTGATTTTCCGGACCCTGATGGACCCATAATTGCAACAAATTCGCCCTTTTTGATTTCAAGGTCTATTCCGCGGAGTGCGTTGACCTTGATATCTCCTATTCTGTAGACTTTTGTGATACCGGCTGTTTTTATTATGTTAGCACTATTATTATTTTTCATATTATTAGTTTCATATTATTAGTTTTATGTTATTAATTTTACTGCAGGTTTAAATTAAGTAATTCAACTTGGCTTTGTTGTTATTCTTTAACATATTATCAATTGATTTCAAGTCCCAGGCTGCCTGTAGGATTATAATGGACTGGTGAAATTAAGATGTTGTCTCCTTCGCTAAGACCTGATTTTATTTCAATAAAATCATAATTAAATGTCCCTGTATAAATCTCTCTTTTTTCTATATTTCCATCTCCGGCAACAACATCAACATATGTTTTTCCGTCTTCTTCAAATACAGATTGTATGGGAACATATAAAACATTTTCTACTCCTGATGTAATTATATCCAGACTTGCAGATAGACCATACAGAAGTTTGGGAGCGTTTTTTATTTCCGGTTTTACCAGGAACTCAAATGAGACCACACCACCGATATTGGTAGGAATTTGAGATATTTTAATTATTTTACCCTTAAAATTAGTCTCATAGTAAGCATCAAGTCTTATATCTACATCCTGTCCTATTTCAAGGTTAATAACATCAATCTCATTTATATCTGCTCTTATTACGAAGTCGCTGCTTATTATAGAAATGTCATTTATTCCCGGGCTCGCGTATTGTCCTTCTTTATAGCTTGAGGATAATACTACACCATCATAAGGTGCATAAATTATATTATTATCTATCTCCAGCCTGGCAAGCTCCAGGCTGATTTCAGACAGCCTGAGCTGTGTTTCTGCCTGATTTATATTCTTAGCAGCTACTTCAATCTGGCTTGCTGCAGATTGCGTACTGGAAAGATTTGACCAGTATGTAGTGGATTGCCCCAGATTTGACTGCTCGTAAGCTCCTTCGGCAGATTCGGCTGTTGATCTGCCCTGTGCTATGGCTGATTCGTAACTGGCCCGTGCAGAATCCACATTAGCCTTATATTGAGCCAGCTGGGTATCGGTAATCAGGGGTTCATTTTTAGCTTCTGCAAGTATTTTTTTTGCATTTTCCAGAGCTACTTCGGCACTTTTTTTTGACTTATCGGCTATATTATTGGAATTTTCCAGTGCTATAAATGCATTATGGGTAGATAACTCTGCCTGCTGGGAGCCAGTTTCAGCCAGCTGCAATGCTATATGATTATAATCAAGCGCCTGCTGGTAGCTTATTTTTGCAAGAGCCAGTGAGTCTTTGGCTAAATTAATATTTTCTTCGGACTGTGCGATAAGCAGCTCCTGCCTGCTGTTATCTATTTCTATCAAAACATCGCCTTTGCTAAAAACATCGTCCTTGCTAAGAGCATGTAAGACCTCGCCTGAAACATTAATGGAGTAGTCGTTTTTCTCACCACTGTCTATATAACCACTGGTAGTAATAGCCTGGACAATATCACCTCTGGTAACTTCAAATTTATCAAGGAGCTTTGAAGTATCTCCAATACTTTTACATGACGATAATCCAGAAGAAACCATTATTATCGTTATAATGACAAAAGTGGCGTTGATTATAAAAAATTTTTTCCTTATTAATCTACTTAACATTTTTTTCATTCTCCAACATCTTTATAAGAATAAATATTTAAGATTTATTTAAAATATTTATAACCGGGACTTTGCAAACTGGATACTATTTAACCAGATTTTTTTTTATTTTTAAACATAAATTTTAATAATTAATTTTAAAATATAAAAAATATTAATATAATAGGTTAGCTGTGTTATTGTGTTAATTGCATTGAGAGCATAATAAATAGATTTAAATAAATATAAAAATTAAATAAATAGTTATTATTAAAAGGAAAGGAAGAGTAATAATGAGTAACGGTACTGAAATTGTTGGGATTTTTGCACGGGAAATCCTGGATTCAAGAGGGAATCCGACTGTTGAAGTTGAGACAATCCTTGACTGCGGTGCAATAGGAAGAGCTTCTGTACCTTCCGGCGCATCTACCGGAGCATTTGAAGCGGTTGAATTAAGGGATGGTGATAAGAAAAGATATATGGGGAAAGGCACACAGAAAGCAGTAGAAAACGTAAATTCTCTTATTGCTCCCGAACTGGAAGGGATGGACGCTATTTATCAGCGCGAAATAGACAGGGCTATGATTGACCTGGATGGTACTGATAACAAATCCAGGCTGGGTGCCAATGCTATACTCGGGGTATCGCTTTCCGCGGTAAAAGCTTCAGCTGCCGCATTTGATATGCCACTATACAAATATCTGGGCGGAGTCAATGCTTATATACTGCCATCTCCGATGATGAATATTTTAAACGGTGGAAAACATGCCGATAATAGTGTTGACCTGCAGGAATTTATGATAATGCCGCTTGGAGCATCTACTTTTAGCGAGGCTTTAAGAATGGGCGTAGAGGTATTTCACAATCTTAAAAGTGTTTTGAGCGAGGATGGACTCAACACGGCAGTGGGCGATGAGGGCGGTTTTGCTCCTGATTTAAAGTCCAATGAAGATGCCATAAAGTATATAATCAGGGCTATTGAAAAGGCCGGATTTAAACCTGGTAAAGATGTATATATAGCTTTAGACCCTGCATCTTCTGAATTTTTTGAAAATGGGAAATATAATCTTAAAGGAGAAGACAAGGTTTTAACTTCAAAGGAAATGGTTGACTATTACGAAGGGCTGGTAAAGAAATACCCCATAATTTCAATAGAAGACGGAATGGCCGAGGAAGACTGGGAAGGATGGAAAGAACTGACGGAAAAACTTGGTAAAAGAATTCAGATTGTGGGAGATGATCTTTTTGTTACCAATACCAAAAGACTTAAGAAGGGACTGGAAATGGGTGTAGCAAACTCTATATTAATAAAAGTAAATCAGATAGGGACCTTATCCGAAACCCTGGATACAATTGAGATGGCCAAAACAGCAGGTTATACGGCTGTGGTCTCACACCGGTCAGGAGAAACTGAAGATACTACAATCGCTGATGTAGTGGTAGGAGTAAATGCAGGCCAGATTAAAACAGGGGCTCCTTCAAGGACAGACAGGGTATGTAAATATAATCAGCTGCTTCGCATAGAAGAAGATCTCGGGAGTGAAGCAAAGTACTCCGGAATGAATTCCTTTTATAATTTAAAAAAGCAGTTATAATAAAAATACTAATTTATGGAAGTTGTAACAGGTGCAGCTGGATGTATTGGAAATGTACTGACCAGAGAGTTAGTTAAGAAGGGTAAAAAAGTAAGAACTCTCATTCGCAGTACATCTAATTTATCTTCGCTGGCAGGTCTTAAAGTAGAAAAAGTGTTAGGAGATATCCTGGACAGGGATTCTCTGATAAAAGCTTTCAGGGGCGCGGATATTGTATATCACCTTGCAGCTACAATATCAATCATGCCCGGGGATAAAAAATTAATCCGCAGGAACAATCTTGAAGGCACAAGAAATGTTATAAACGCCTGCCTGGAATGCGGAGTCAGACGGCTGGTTTATACCAGCAGCATACATGCTTTAAAAGAACCACCGGAGGGAATTATTATTGATGAAAGCATGCCCTTTGACCTGAACAGCAGAAGAGGTGAATACGATAGATCAAAGGCTCTTGCAAGTCTGGAAGTAATAGAAGCGGCCGGTAATGGCCTGGATACAACAGTAGTATGCCCGACTGGCGTTTTGGGTCCTTACGATTTTAGAGGATCGCTTATAACCAGGACATTTATTGATTTTGCCAGAAGTAAGATGAAAATAACTTTAAAGGGAGCTTATGATTTTGTTGATGTCCGGGATGTGGCAGAGGGTCTTATTCTGGCAGCCGAAAAAGGTAGAACTGGACAGTGCTATATATTATCAGGCGAGAGAACTACTATGGATGAAATGATGGCAATACTTTCCAGGATCAGCGGGGTAAGGCTGCCTAAATATAAAGTCCCTGTCTGGCTGGTAAAAGCAGCCGGTATGATTTCTCCGTTGTATTATAAATTAGCAAATAAGACCCCAAGATTTACTATTTATTCTATAAATACTCTTCAATCCAATTCATATATAAGTCATGAAAAAGCAAGCCGGGAACTGGGATATAACCCCAGACCGGTTAAAGAATCAATTAAAGATACTTTCAGATGGCTTGAAGAAAATAAAATGCTGTAATCAGTTTACATTTATTTTTTAAAATAGTTGCAATTAAAATATAAGATATAGTATATTATGATTTGTAAAATTAAAATGCTTTTTTGAAATAAGTACTAAAATAATAAGTTATATGTAAGCAGATTAGATACCAGAAAGCCAGACAGCAAGCTATATAACTTATTTTTCTAATCAGGGAATCCAGTTAAAATCTGGAGCGGTCCCGCCACTGTAATAGGGTGTGTGCTCTCTAATAAAGCCACTGGCAATGAATATGCCGGGAAGGCAGAGAGTAAAGTCCCTTAAGCCAGGAGACCTGTGTCAAGTTTCTAAATTGTCTCTCTTCGGAAGAAAGAGGGAGATTTTTCATTTTTAAAAAAAGAAAACTCCCACCTGAAGAGGCAGGGAGTTTTTTTATTTATTATAAAAATATCAAAGGAGGAAGAAATGGTAATGGCAGGCACGAGGGCAAGAGCAAGTAAAGTTATGCGGACTCTGGCAGTGATTCTGGTTGTACTGCTTGCAGCGATACCGGTACTTATGGCCGGCTGCAAGAGCGAAATTGAAGTAAAAGCACTGGAAGAATCCACAAAGGTAGTTGACGCCGAAGGAAATGTAATTGAACTGGCTTCACCCGCAGAAAAAATTATAGTAATCGCACCAAGCGCACTTGAGATAATTGACGGCCTTGGTGCCATGGACAGGGTAGTCGAGGTTGATAGCTATAGTGTGGGGGCAGGTGACCCGCTGGCTGAAGGATTTGAAGGTGCAGGGGATTCCTATGGGTTAAATGTTGAAAGAATAGCCGGGTTAAATCCTGATATTTTAATTGCAGTAACCGGGGGTTCCGAGGATGATTATAAAAAAATCAAAGAACTTGGAATTAAAATTTACAGGGTAATAAATATAAACGGTATTGAAGGTATTTATGAAGAAATAACAAATATAAGTAAATTAATCGGACTTGAAGACAGAGGGGAAAAACTTGTAAAGGAACTAAAAGAAGGAGTTGAAGAGATACATGATAAGGTTAAAGATTTAAGTAGTGAAGATAAACCGAAAGTTTTTTACGAGGTATGGAACGACCCTTTAATGAGCGCGGGGACAGATACTTTTATTAACGACCTGATCGAAAAATCAGGCGGAATCAACATAGTGGCAGAAGACAGTCTGACCGGGTGGCCGGAATACAGCGTGGAAACTTTAATAAAGAGAAATCCGGATATTATAATTGCTCCCGTGAGTCTTGCAGCGGATCCATCTAATGACACAAGACTCTCAAGTATAACTGCAGTAATTGAAGGCAGGGTTTATGTCATTCCGGATAATCCGATTTCCCGCCCGAGCCAGAATTCTATTAAAGCGCTTCAGATGTTATCAAAAGCAATTCACCCTGAGATTTTTGGAGAATTCGAAATAATAGAATAAAAAAGTATATCTACCTTTTTAGTTTGTATAAATTCTTAAAGATATTATTATGGGTATAATGGGAACCGAAAAGAGAACATTAAAATATGTATTTGCATTACTGATAGTCCTTATACTGCTTGTAGTGATTGCAGCTTCAGTAGGTGCCGCCAGGATTAGCTTAAAGGACACCGGTCTTATAATCTTAAGTTTTATACCGGGGCTTAATCATTTTGTAAATAGCAGCTATATTGAGCATCAAAATTTTATTATCATTTCTCAAATAAGACTGCCCCGGATATTCCTGTCCATATTTGTAGGAATAGCACTTGCGAGTGCGGGAGTTATTTTCCAGGGGTTATTTAGAAATCCCATGGCGGATCCTTTTGTAATAGGTGTTTCGGCGGGGGCTGCGTTTGGAGCGACCGTCGGTCTTGTATTTATTAGTGGCTCCGGCCTGGCCGGTATTTCAGCTACTGCTGTATTCGCATTATTTGGGGCTATTGCAACCACTTTTTTAGTCTACAATATTGCTAAAATCAAAGGAAAAATATCGGTTATTACCCTGCTTCTATCAGGAATTGCGCTCAGCGCCATGTTGAGTGCAATGACCTACCTCATAATGATTTTTAAAACTCATGACATGGCCAAAATAGTATTCTGGGTTATGGGAGGGCTGACTTCCGCTTCATGGAATAACTTTTTTATCCTTGCGCCTGTGGTTACAATCCTGGTTTTTGTTTCAGGTTTTTTTATGAGGGATTTAAACATACTATCCCTGGGAGACGAGAGGGCAGTCCAACTGGGAGTGCAGACTGAAAGAGTAAAAAAAATATTACTGGTGATGGCTTCACTTATAGCGGCTGTTGCTGTATCAATGAGTGGTATTATCGGGTTTGTGGGACTTGTAACGCCGCATATTTTAAGGCTTATTGTGGGTCCGGATCACAAGATATTATATCCCGCGTCTGCTGTTGCGGGAGGGATAGTTCTTCTTATATCTGATACTGTGGCAAGAACGGTTCTTATGCCCAGAGAAATCCCTGTAGGGATTATAACTTCTATTGTAGGGGTCCCATTCTTTCTTTATTTACTGGTGAAATCAAAAAAAGAAGTTTTTTAGATTAAAAATTTATTTTGACTTATATAAGATGAAAGAAGAAAAAAATATACTCTCTGTTAAGAATTTAAGCTTTTCTTATAATCATAGAAAAGTTCTGGACAATATAAGTTTTAATGTTGAAGAGGGAAGTTTTATTTCAATCCTTGGTCCCAACGGAGCGGGGAAGAGCACACTGGTAAATATTATAAGCAGGGTTCTGGGTGAGTATGAAGGAATAATTGAGATTAGAGGAAAGAATATTAAAAAATTAAGTTCCGCAGATACTGCAAAAATAGTCGGTGTTGTGCCACAGTATACCAATACGGGTTTTGACTTTACTGTATCGGAAATGGTTATGATGGGAAGACATACTTATATCTCAAGATTTGAGATGGAAAGGAAAGAAGATTTTAATGCAGTTAATGAAGCTATGGAAAAAACAAAAATATTCCCCTTTGCAAAAAGAAAGTTTTCCGAACTTTCGGGCGGTGAAAAACAGCGGGTAATTATAGCCCAGGCTTTGGCCCAGGATAGCCCTGTGCTGCTTCTTGATGAACCGACCTCTCATCTTGATATCAATTTTCAGATTGAATTTATGAATTTATTTCTAAGTTTAAATAAAAAAGAAAATAGGACTATAATCGGGATTTTTCAAGATATAAATCTTGCCATGCAAAATAGCAAAAAAATAATGCTGCTTAAAGAAGGCAGAATTTTTAATTTTGGCACAGTACCCGATATGATAAATAGAGAGAATATAAAAAATGTTTTCGGGAGCGAAGTTTTTGTAGGTAGAAATCCTGTAACTAAAAATCTTTATGTCAGCCCGGTTTTTAACCCGGATAGCAATATGGGGACTTCTTATCCGGTGCTGAAAAAATCTTTAAAAGTCCATGTAATAGGCGGAGGAGGTGCGGCATCACCAGTAATTAATTTACTTTACAGCAGAGGTTATAACATATCCTGTGGAGTGGTAAATACTCTTGATACTGATGTCGATACCGCCCGGATGCTTGGAATTCCTTATGTAACCGAAGCCCCCTTTTCCCCGATAAGTCTTGATTCGCAGAATAAGAATCTCCTGTTTATAAAATCTTCCGATGTAGTAATCCTTCCGGGAGTGGAATTTGGGCCCGGCAATTTTTCAAATCTGGTATCGGTAAATGAGGCGATTAAACTTAATAAAAAAGTAATAGTAATAGACGATAAGAGTATTGATATAAGAGATCATACCGGAGGAAAAGCCGGAAAAATTTATAAAAAAATAATAGAAAGCGGTGCAATCACCGTTAAATCAGAAGACAAAATACTGGAATACTTATAATTTATTTTATAAAATCCTTAAATCCGGGTTATAATAAAGCAAATCAATAAAAAAATATTTTAGATGTCTTAATTAAATTTAAATTAAGATGGATTTAAAAAAAGATAATTTTAAAAAAAATGAACGAATTTTCAACTCCTGCACGTAAAAAAGAGACCAAAAAAGGTCTAATACTTATAAATACTGGTAACGGTAAGGGCAAAACTACCGCAGCGATGGGGCTTGCTTTAAGGGCAGCCGGAAATGATTTAAAAGTTCTGATTTTGCAATTTATAAAGGGTCCCTGGAAATCAGGCGAGGTTAAAATTATTGAAAAATTAAAACCTCTTATTGAAATCGAACAGCTGGGGACAGGGTTTATAAAGTTTGAAAAGGGCATGCCTCTGGTTACGGAAAAAGACACTGAAAATGCGAAAAAATCTTTCATGTATGCGTGTGATAAGATTAACTGCAGACAGTATGATATGGTTATACTGGATGAAATAAACAATATGATTGATTATGGACTTTTAGAAATAAAGGATGTTATAAATCTTTTAGAAAACAAACCTGAAGAACTCTGTGTTGTGTTAACCGGGAGAAATGCCCCTCCGGCACTGATAAAAATTGCCGATACGGTAACCGAAATGAAAGAAATAAAGCATGCTTTCAGCAAAGGTGTAAGAGCCAGGAAGGGTATTGAATACTGAATACCGAATTTAAATACCAGTACTTATGGGAATTTGCCGAGTTTAATTGATTTACGGCCGGGTTAACGAATTAAAATATGCATATATATAAACATTTATCTTAATCCGGAAAGGGGATTACTAGCATGGAATGCAACAGAGAAATAAATTTAAAAAACTGTAATTGTACTTATGAACCCTGTTCAAGAAAAGGTATTTGCTGCGAGTGTATAACTTATCACAGGAAATTAGGTGAGCTCCCTGCCTGCTATTTCGATGACAGAGCTGAAAGGACTTACGACAGATCGATAGAACACTTTATTAAATTGAATAGATAGTTTTAGAAATCCAGGGCAGACTTAGTAGAATATAGATAATTTTTAGGTAAAAATCCAATGATAAAGTGTATATATAAAACTGAATTTAAAACAAAAATAGGTAAACTCTATTGTTTGTGGGAACTACAGGCTGACGGAATAACAGTTGTATTCTTAAGAAGCGGAACAAAGTATTTTAAGGAAAATATGAAAGAGAGAGAGAATAAATATAATACCCCGGAAAAAATTTCAATAAAGAGCAATGAATCAGGGAATATTGAGGAAAAAATCACCGGATATCTTGATGGAAGAATAAAAAAACTTAAATTTAAAACCGCCTTTTTAAAAGGGACCCCGTTTCAAAAGAAAATATGGGCCGCTACTACCTCTATTCCTTACGGAAAAACTGCAAGCTATAAGGAAGTAGCCGGACTTGCCGGTTTCAAGAAAGCCTGGAGGGCAGCCGGCTCGGCATTAAATAAAAACCCCATGCTGCTGATTGTTCCCTGTCACAGGGTTATAAAGAGCAATGGTGACTTTGGTGAATTCGGAGGAGGGAAAAAATTAGAGGTAAAAAAATTCCTGATTAATCTGGAGAAAGGTTAAATGCTTAGATACCGGATTTGATTCATTGACCGTTATAATATTATGGATTACTGAGTAATTTAATGCCGTAAAAAATATTTATAACGAAACGCATACAAAACTTAATTCGAAATTGACTTACATGTGTATATTGTGTATTATACATAAGAGGTGCTGTTATGAAAAAAAGATTGCAAATTACAATTTCCGAAGAAGTTAAGAAACAGATGGATGATGCAAAGGAATTTTACGGTGGCTACTCGGGCATAATAGAGAAAGCAGTTGTTGAATTCTTCTCCCGTCCTGTAGAACCGTATGATGATGATATAAAAGACATTGAAGAAGCTAAAAAAACAAATGAGTGGATTGACCTTGCGGTCCTCAAGAGTAAAATCCAACAACGATGAAAATCTTTTTCTCAAAGAAAGCCGAAAAATATATAGCTTTACTGCCGCCAAGAATTGCTCTAAATATCCTGAATCGTATACAAAAGATTCCTGAGGGCGATATCAAACCTCTTTCCGGAAGAAAGGGAGAGTATAGGCTTCGTGCCGGAAAGTATCGAATCATTTTTTTTATCGAAGGTGAAGATATATACATTGTGAAGTTAGATACCAGAGGTGACATATATAAACATTAAGATTTCTATTTATGGTTATAGTAAAATAGTTTTATAGTGTAACAATTTTTTATAAACAACAGGAAAGGGAGTGAAGTGGGTGGTTTCTTAGAGAATTTAAAAAGATTTTTTACCCTCCCGGCAGATGATTCTGGCTCCAGGTTTCTTACTTTTACTGTCAGATGTAACAGATGCAAAGAAGAAATTTCAGTAAAAGTAAGAAAAGACAGTGATATGTCAAGGGTTTTTGGAAATGAAGGGCCGGCGGGCGCAGAGTTTTTCTTAAGAAAAGAAATACTGGGAAATAAATGTAATAATCTGGTATATATTGAAGTTTATTTTGGACCCGGCCTCAATATCATTTCAAAGGAAATTAGAGGTGGAGAATTTGTAGAGTAGTGCTTAGATAAATGCTTTTTTTATGTTACAATCTAAGTGGTATTTAATAACAATGTTTCTTGTGGAAATCTTATAAAAATGAACCTTTCTAAAGATTTAAGTGTCATAGTTTTAGCTGCCGGAAAAGGTAAAAGAATGAAATCAGAAATCCCTAAGGTGATGCACCGGATTTTAGGGCAACCAATACTACATTATGTGTTATCTACAATAAGAGGATTAAACCCAAAAAATATTTTCACGGTTACTGGTTACAAAAAAGAGCTTGTAAGTGAATATATAAAGAATAATTTTCCTGAAGTTAAAATTGCCGTACAGGAAAACCAGCTTGGCACTGCCCACGCCGTTTACATGGTAAAAGAAGAGAAGGATAATTTTGGGAAAAACGCTCTTGTTCTTTCGGCCGATACCCCGCTGGTAAGTTCAGAAATTTTAAAAAAATTAGTGGAAAACAAAGAAAGAACAGATAGTAAAGCAAGCATTGTTACTGCAGTGGTTCCTGAACCTGAAGGATATGGAAGGATAATAAAAGACAGAAAGGGCAATATAGTAAGAATCATAGAAGAGACCGATGCAAGGCCTGAAGAAAGAAAAATAACCGAGGTAAATACTTCTATTTATTGTTTCGAAACGGAATCTTTATTCGGCAATATTGAAAAGATTAAAACTAAAAATGTCCAGAATGAGTACTATCTTACGGATATTGTTGAAACGCTGGTAAAAAATGGTAAAAAAGTCAGTTGTCTGAAAACTCCGGATTATATGGAAGTTATGGGTATTAATGACAGGGCCCAGCTCTCCAGGCTGGAAAGTATTATACAAAAAAGGGTTAACGAAAATTTTATGAAAAATGGGGTTACTATAAGGAATCCGCAGTCATGCTATATTGAAAATACCGTAACAATAGAAAAGGATGTGACTATTGAACCTTCGTGCATTATTAAGGGGGAAACTATAATAGGGAAAAATTCTATAATAGGTCCTTTCTGTCAGATTACAGATACAGTAATAGGAAAAGGTTCAAGGATAAATGCATCGGTAATAGAAGGCGCTCATATTGGTAATAATAATAATATCGGGCCTTACAGTTATATAAAACCGGATACTGTAACAAAAGACAATGTGAAAATAGGTAAAGATGCCTTTGTGGCGGAAGATCCGGTCATACGCGGGAAAATTCCTAAAAATTTTCAGGCAATAAAACATGAGGGATAAGAAAACGTAAGAAACATAACATATGGTATATTGGGCAGAGGATAAAAAATAAAAAATAATAAAAATAAATAATTTAAGGTAGGGGATATGAAAAAAAGCCAGGAACATAAGAAAATGATGCTCTTTTCAGGTTCATCTTACCCTGCACTTACAGACAGGATTGCGGAAGAGTTGGGAATAAGTGCAGGGAGAATTACCAGAACCAAATTTAAAAATGGTGAAATCTATATAAAATTTGACGAAAGTGTAAGAGGGGCAGATGTGTTTATTGTACAGACCTGCTGTGAACCCGTAAATGACAATATAATGGAGCTGTTGATAATGATAGATGCATTAAAAAGGGCTTCTGCAGGCATGATAAATGCTGTAATCCCCCATTACGGGTATGCGCG
>CAZLME010000009.1:0-19490 GCA_964560595.1 uncultured Actinomycetota bacterium | reverse complement strand
TACTACAAAGGTCTCGGGATCTATTCTGCCCTTGGACTTTTAATATATATCATAATATTCTGGGGCGTACTATCGGCAATTGGTGCAGCGCTTACACTGCCGGGAATTGCAGGGATAATATTGACCATTGGCATGGCCGTTGATGCCAATGTCATAATCTTTGAGAGAATAAAAGAAGAAATAATGAAAGCAAAATCCCCCAGAATTGCCATAATTGATGGTTTTAAAAATGCGCTAAGAACAATTGTAGATTCTAATGTAACTACTTTAATTACAGCAGGTGCGCTATATTTATTCGGTACCGGTCCCATAAAGGGCTTTGCACTCACATTAAGTCTGGGTGTAATAATAAGTATGGTGATAAGTCTTCTATTTACCAGGTCCAGCATTTTTTTAATGTCCGGAATTCCCGGAATGGTCACAACCGGATTTTTAGGTATAAGAAGAAAGAGCGGTGAGTAGTATTTGAGAAATAAAATATATAATTTTGATTTTATTGGTAAAAAGAAAATATGGTTTATTATATCTTTAGTAGTAATCGCTGCTGGTATAATCGGCCTAATAGTAAACGGTTTTAATCTGGGAACTGATTTTCTCGGCGGAACTTTACTTGAGTTAAAATTTGATAGAAATGCAAATACCGCTGAATTGAGAGATATCATGAGTGACTTAGGGTATCAAAATGTAATAATACAGCGTGTTACGCCTGATTTACTGCAAGCGGAATCTGATAGATTTATTATTAGAATAAAAGCTCCAGGAATGGGAAAATCAATAAGCACAGATGAAAAAGATAAAATATTAAATACTCTGGATGAGAAAATAGGTCTGGATGGACAACCCCTTCAGGACAGGACAGTGGATCCGGGTTTTGGAAATGTACTTATAATGAATGCATTAAAAGCAATTGCAATAAGTATTGCAGGTATTTTGATATATGTGTGGATTAGATTTGAATTCAGGTTTGGAGCAACGGCAATTCTGGCATTAATTCACGATGTATTGGTAACTATAGGAGTATACGCTATTTTAAGCCGTGAGATTAATACATCAACTATAGCTGCCATTCTTACAATTATAGGCTATTCATTGAACGATACTATTGTTGTTTTTGATAGAATAAGGGAAAATACTCCGATGACCGGTAAATTAGGCTACAGCAGGGTCATAAATGATTCAATAAACGCAACATTATCAAGGTCTATAAATACTTCCTTAACTACATTATTTCCGGTTATATTACTTCTTATACTGGGAACTACAGCACTGAAAGATTTTGCCCTGGCTCTTACAATTGGAATCATAGCAGGGACATATTCTTCAATATTCTTCGCAAGTCCAATGCTTGCAGCATGGAATGACAGATTTCCAAAATATAAAAAATAACAATTAAGCTTTACAGGTTTTAAAAAAAAATATTGCTCCTGTTTGGTGTTTCTAAAAAGTAAAAAATAAAATGATTGATTTGCCTTCTAACTGGATATGTAGAAATAATAAAAAATCTGACCTTAAAATATCAAAAAAAATTGGCTGCAGCGCATTATTGTTAGAGTTGCTCGCTAAAAGAAATATTATTACCGAGCAGGAAATAATATCGTTTTTAAACCCTTCCCTTAAGGATTTACATGATATCATGAAACTTCCAGGGATTAAGGAAGGTATAAAAAGATTAAAAGAGGCAATTGAAAAAAAAGAAAATATACTGATATTCGGGGATTATGATGCTGATGGAGTTATAAGTGTCTCACTTATATATAAATTTTTAAAGGAGTTAGAGCTTGAAGTAGAAGTTTATTTTCCTGACCGTTTTAATGAAGGATATGATTTATCCGTTTACTTTATTAAAAAAATTTCTTCTAAAGGCAAATATAGCCTTATAATATCAGTGGACTGTGGAACGAATAGTACAATGGTTCAGAAATTTATTGAGGATAATAAAGCTCCCGATGTCATAGTATGTGACCACCATAATCAATCGGTTGATTTAGATACAAACCGGAAGGATTACATTATAATCAATCCAAAACTTAAAAATTCTAAATATCCATTTAAAGATTTAAGCGGTGCAGCGGTCACTTTTAAATTTATAACAGGTATTTTAAGAACACTGGAAAATGAATATAGGAAGAAATTTAAAAAAGATTACCTGACAAATCTTCTGGACCTTGTTGCCATATCAACAATAGCAGACATAATGCCTTTAATTAATGAGAACAGGATAATAGTAAAAAGAGGTCTTAGAGTACTTAATAAAACTATAAATCCAGGACTAAAAAAAATGATAAGAACAATAATTAAGGATAAAGAATATATAGATGAATACGATGTAGGATTTATTATAGCCCCCAGGCTCAATGCTGCAGGGAGAATCAAAAATGCACGAAAAAGCTTCGACCTTCTGGCAAAAGAGGGAGATATTTTAAATAAAATAACAGATGATCTTAACTTTTATAATCTGGAAAGACAGAAGATCCAAAAAAATATTTTTAATGAAATAATAGAAAATAACGATTTTGGTAAAATTGTTCCTGAAAAGAAAATATTTATAGATAAATCAAAGAATTGGAGCGAAGGGGTACTCGGGATAGTTTCTTCGGATATTGTAAAAAAATTCAATATCCCGGTCATATTGTTTAAAGAATCGCAGGGTAAACTTAAAGGTTCTGGAAGAAGTATCGATAAATTTGATTTATATGGAAACTTAGTTCTATGCAGTAATTTATTTGATAGTTTTGGAGGGCACAGGTTGGCATGCGGAATAAGTATGGACGTTTTAAATTATGAAGCTTTTTACAGTAATTTTATGAAGATTGTTGATAAAAGTTTAAAAATAGACGATATTAAGAAAAAAAATGTTTTTGACATTGAAATAGATTTTAAAGATATAAATAAAAGGATCCTTGAGGATATTAAACTGCTAAAGCCGTTTGGTTATGGAAATCCAAAACCCTGTTTTATTACAAGAAACTGCATAGTGGTGAATTTTCTTTATTTATCGGAAGAAAAACATATCAGGCTAAAACTACAACAAAATGGTATTACGGCAGATGCTATAATATTCGGTGCGGATGAAAAAATAAAGAAAAAAATGATAAAAAATAATAAAGTTAATATATTATATAAGATTGAAGAAAATAAATGGGCTAATTTTAGTACTATCCAGATGGTAATTTCAGACTTATTTTAGAGAAGCTTAAAATGTTTTATAATGATAAAATAATTTTATATGAAAATTTAAAGATAAATGGATTTAAAGATTAACAATAAAACTAAAAATATAAATACTGATATTATATATAAAAAGCTGCTTAAGAAAATAAAATCTTACAATCCTGATGTAAATGAGGAACTCCTTAATAAAGCTTATTTAACTTCTAAAAAATATCACAAAAATCAGTATAGAAAAACAGGAGAACCTTTTGTCGTGCATCCGCTAGAGGTAGCAAGAATATTGGCTGATATCGAACTTGATCAGATATCCATAATATCTGCTTTATTGCACGATGCAATCGAGGATACGGAATACAGTCTTGAAATGGCTAAAAAGGAATTTGGACTGCAGACTGCAAACATTATAAATGGTGTAACAAAATTAGATAAGATTGTATTTAATAGTAAGGAAGAGCAGCAGGTAAGCAATATACGAAAAATGATAATCGCTATGTCCGAAGACGTGCGTATAATACTGGTAAAGCTGGCTGATAGGCTTCATAATATGAGGACCCTGTACCCTCTGGATAAGGAAAAAAGAGAAATAAATTCAATAGAAACACTTGAAGTTTATGCGCCTATTGCGCACAGGCTGGGAATATATCATATAAAATCAGAATTGGAGGATTTAAGCTTTAAATATCTTTACCCGAAAGAGTATGAAAAAATAAAAAATATGTTTGAAGAAAAGCTGGAAGAAAGAAAATCACTGATTGATGAAGCCATAAAGATTGTTAATAAAAAACTGAAAGAAGTAAAAATTTCTGCGGATATAAGCGGTAGAATTAAAACTTATTATAGTGTTTACAATAAAATTACAAAGCAAAACAGAAAGTTTGAAGATATTTACGATATAGTTGCAATTAGAATAATAGTAAATGATGTAAAGAATTGTTATGCAGTCCTCGGGATTATACATTCATTATGGAAACCTGTACCTGGAAGATTTAAAGACTTCATTGCTAATACCAAATTTAATATGTACCAATCGCTTCATACAACAGTAATCGGGTTAAAAGGTAAGCCTCTCGAAATACAGATAAGGACATTTGAAATGCATAAAATTGCCGAATATGGTATTGCGGCACACTATAAATATAAAGAAGGCGGTCTTAAAAAGCTAAGTGATTTTGATAAAAGAGTAGCGTGGATAAGACAGATACTGGACTGGCAGAAGGAATTAAAAGATCCTCAGGATTATATGGAATCGTTAAAACTTGATTTGTTCGAGGAGGAAGTATTTGTATTTACACCAAAAGGCAAGGTTATAAATCTACCCCGTGGAGCTACCACCATAGATTTTGCTTATGAGATACATACAGATATAGGACATAATATAATAGGTTCAAAAATAAATGGACGGATGGTTCCAATTGAATCTGTTCTGGAAAACGGGGATATACTGGAAATAATAGTGTCAAAAAATAAGAAAGGACCAAGCAGGGACTGGCTTAACATAGTTAAAACTTCCAGAGCACGCAATAAGATAAAACAGTGGTTCAGCAAAGAAGAGAGGCAGGAAACATATAACACCGGTAGAGACGTAATGCTAAAAGTCTTAAGAAAAAATGGTCTTTCTTTTAAGAGTGTGCCTGCAGATATTTTTGATGAAGTAGCTGTAGAAATGAATTTTGATAAATTAGACAGTCTGTTTAGAAATATTGGCTCGCATAAAGTTTCTGCGCACCAGGTTTTCACAAAAATAGTAAAAAAACTTAACCAGGAAGAGCAAAAAAAAGAATTAACTATTGAGGATATACACAGAAAAGAATCAGTAGATAAAGAATGCTCCGGCATTAAGGTAAGAGGAATGGAACAGGTGCTGATAACTATGGCAAAATGCTGCAATCCCGTTCCAGGGGATAATATTATAGGTTATATAACAAGGGGTAAGGGAATTTCCGTTCATAGAAATGATTGCACTAATATAAACACACTGATAGATATCGAAAAAGAACGGTTTATAGATGTTTCATGGGATAAAAAGGCTCCCAATAAATTTAATGCTGAAATCCAGATAGAGGCACTGGATAGAACAAAATTACTCCGTGACATTACAAATGTTATTAGTGAATATGATTTGAATATAGTCAGAGCCAACACTTTAAGAATGGATAAAAGCGGTCATATAAAGTTCAGGTTTTTAATAGAAATTAATAATAAGTACATTCTAAAGGATGTTATTAATAACATAAAAAAAATAGATTCAGTTTACGACGCCTTTAGAGTATTACCCGGAAAGTAAATACTGCCGTTGAGATTAATAAAATTAGAATTGGGTGTTTTTAAAGTTAATTGTTACGTGTTATTACTGGATAATGTAAGTGTAATAATAGATCCTGGTACTGATTTTACGGTTATCAAAAAAATTCTTGAAAAATCAGATATTAAACCGGATTTTATATTAAATACCCATGGACATTACGACCATATAGGAGCTGTAAAAGATATAGTTTCTCATTACAAGATTCCGTTCTATATACATGAACTTGAAGAGCAGATAATTACAGATCCTCAAAAGAATTTATCTTCATTTTTTGGAGAAAATGAATTATCATTAAAAACTTATAATTTAATAAAAAACGGAGATTATGATTATTTTTTTGGATTAGGTATTGAGATTATAAATGTTCCCGGACATACTCCAGGAAGTATAATGCTCAGGGTAGGCGATATTCTTTTTACTGGAGATTTACTTTTTAAGGGTGCAATAGGGCGTACAGATTTACCAGGAGGCAATATAATACAGATAAAAAAATCACTGGCTAAAGTAAAAAAAATGAATGGCAGGCTTACAATACATCCGGGCCACGGGCTGGACAGCACCCTTGAATATGAATTAAAAACAAATTATTATCTTAGAGATGATTTTTTAAAAATGGTTAATAAAAAGGAAGATGGTGGATTGTTTTGAAGTTAAACTCTCCAAGAGGGACAACTGATATATACGGAGAAGACATAGATTACAGGAATTATGTCATTAATACTGCACGTGAAATATTTGAAATATTCAATTATAGAGAAATAATAACCCCTGCATTTGAATATACGGAAGTGTTCAGCAGGAGTATAGGAGAAGGCAGTGATATAGTACAAAAGGAAATGTATACTTTTCAGGATAAGAAAGGCAGGTCATTGACATTAAGGCCTGAAGGTACTGCATCGATTGTAAGGGCTGTCATAGAAAATAAAATGTATTCCGAAAATCTTCCTTTAAAGTTATTTTATGCAGGGAACATGTTCAGGTATGAAAGGCCTCAAAAAGGAAGAATGAGAGAATTCTGGCAGATAGGAGCAGAGGCTATCGGTAACGGTAGTCCGGTTATGGATGTGGAAGTCATGTGGATTTTAAATTCATTTTTTGAAAAATTAGAATTTAAAAAACTGGTATTTAAAATAAACAGTATAGGGTGCAGCATATGCAGAGAGAAATTCCTTACAGAGTTTAAGAAATATCTTAAACCGGAATTAGAAAAACTCTGTAATGAGTGCAGAAATAGATTTGATAAGAACGCTCTGAGAATTTATGATTGTAAAAAAACCAGTTGTATGAATATTTTAAAGAAATTACCTGAAATATCCTCATATTTATGTCCAGAATGTAAAAAGAATTTTGAAGAAATCCAGCGATGCTTAGAAGCGCTGGAAATAAATTATAAGATTGATAAAACTCTTGTAAGAGGTTTTGATTATTATACGGGGACGATTTTTGAAATTATTTCTGGAGACCTTCATAGCGCCCAAAACGCTCTGGGCGGCGGAGGAAGATATAATAGCCTGATAAAACAGCTGGGAGGTCCGGATATTCCTGCCACAGGATTTGCAGTAGGAATAGACAGGACAATTATGCTCATGAAACAATTAAAATTAAGCTTTAAAAAAACAGAAAAATCCCGCGGAATTTATTTGATTGCAATGGATAGTAATTGTGAACTTTATTCTTTAAAAATATTAAAATTCTTAAGAGATGCAGGAATAATATGTGATATTAATTTCAATAAGAAGAATCTAAAAAAAGAAATAAAATGGGCTGATGATAATAAATATAGATTTATTATCATAGTAGGCGAAGATGAAATAAAAACCGGCAGTCTAACTATAAAAGATATTAAGAGATTCAAACAGTACAGATTTGAATGGGAAAACGAAAAAGAGAAAATCTTAAAAATTATAGGAGCTTAGTTATGATCAATCCCGTTTTTAAAACAAGAATGAGAACAAATTTATGCGGAGAAATAAACAGGGAGTTTACGGGCGAAGATATTACTTTGAGCGGGTGGATTAATAAAAGAAGGGATCATGGAAAGTTAATTTTTCTTGATTTAAGGGATTTTTCCGGAATAGTGCAATTAATTTTTGATCCTAATATAAATAAAGATTCATATAAAATAGCCAAGAATGTACGAAATGAATATGTTGTAAAGGTAAACGGTAAAGTCAGGATGAGGTCAAAAGATACTGTTAACCCATCTATACCAACGGGCGAGATTGAATTAGTGGTAAAAGATATCAAAATTTTCTCTAAATCAAAAACACCTCCTTTTATGCTTGATGACAGGGGTAAAGTAGATGAAAATACCCGTTTAAAATACAGATATATTGATTTAAGAACCGATCAAATGCAGGAGAATATGAGATTAAGGCATAAAATAACCGCAGCAGCCCGCAGTTATTTTAATTCAAAAGGTTTTATTGAAATAGAAACACCTATAATGGCAAAAAGTACACCCGAGGGTGCCAGGGATTTTCTGGTGCCTTCAAGATTAAACCCGGGCAAATTTTATGCTCTTCCTCAGTCACCGCAGTTGTTTAAACAAATACTGATGTTTTCCGGATTTGACAGATGTTATCAGATTGCAAGATGTTTCAGAGATGAAGACTTAAGGGCAGACAGACAGCCGGAATTTACCCAGATAGACCTCGAGATGACATTTGTTGAGGCAGACGATGTAATGGAATTAATAGAAGGACTATTTTTATATATATCCAGAGAGGTTTTTGATAAGAAAATGGAGCTCCCATTTAAGAGAATTAGCTGGAAAGACAGTATAAAAGATTATGGCACTGATAAACCTGATTTAAGATTTAATCTTACTATTAAGGATATTTCGGATGTATTTAAAGAAACTGAAATTAAATTTTTTAAGGATACTTTAAAAAATAATGGCTGTATAAAAAGTATAGTAATAAACGATTCCTCCAGTCTTACAAGAAAAGAATTGGATGATCTAGTAGATATGGCAAAAAAATGCGGGGCTGGCGGACTTCTATGGATTAAAATTGGTGAGAATATGGATTTTCAATCTCCTATAGCAAAGTACTTATCCGATGATGAAAAAAAAGATTTAATTAAAGCTTTAAGTTTAAAGGAAAGAAATCTGGTACTAATAGTTGCCGGTAAATTTATAATAACCTGCGAAACGCTTGGAATCATAAGAAAAATTCTTGGCAGAAAATTAAAATTGATAAATGATAATGACCTAAATTTTGTATGGGTGTATGATTTTCCGTTATTTGAGTGGAATGAAAATGAAAAAAGAATAGACTCAAAGCATCACCCGTTTACAAAACCTGATGAAAATACAATGTGTTATCTGGATACCGACCCTTTAAAAGTAAACTCAATGACTTACGATATAGTATTAAACGGTGAAGAAATAGGGGGTGGTTCCTTAAGAATTAATAATCCTGATTTACAAAAAAAGATATTTAATATACTTAATATTGATGAAATAAAAATAGAAGAAAATTTTGGCTTCTTTATAAAAGCAATGGAATACGGTATCCCACCTCATGGAGGAATAGCTCTCGGAATGGATAGAGTGATCATGCTTCTGGGGAAACTTAATAATATAAGAGAAGTTATAGCTTTTCCAAAGACCCAATCTGCAGTATGCATGCTAACCGGTTCTCCTTCAGTTGTTACAAGTGAGCAGTTAAAAGAAGTATCCATAAGAGTTACCGAAGACGGTATTATAGAAAACAAGCAGGATAAAAAATAAAATAGATTTAAATATATATTAACATTTTATTGTTTTGTATATACCAGTATTAAGTTTATTAATTGAAAATAAAGCAAATTAGAGGAAAATGCCGGTTTATTGAATAAACTATTTAAGTATGATAACATCATATTTGGGTACTCTGTTTATATCGTAGCTAAAGTTAAATTTTTGTACCAACAAATTTACATTGGAAGCCCGGTCTTTGGCTGTAGCATAAATGCCTGCTGTAAGCGGGACTTATAAAACAGGCAAGAGGGCATCCACCTGCTGAGCGCAGGGTGCAAAAAACTTCCCGTAGTTACGAATAAGTGGAGTATCCATTTTGTTATAAAACATTAATATGATTAAAATTATTAACTCAATATTTATGGATATAAGACAAAAATTCTTAAAATATTTTGAAAAAAAAGGCCATATAATAATACCTTCTTCAGATCTTATACCACACAACGACCCAAGCGTACTCTTAACTACAGCCGGAATGCAGCAGTTTAAACCGTATTATCTGGGCATAAAAAAACCACCCGGTAAAAGAATTACTACTGTACAAAAGTGTTTCAGGACAAGTGATATCGATAGTGTAGGCTACACTGACAGGCACCTTACATTTTTTGAAATGCTCGGTAATTTTTCATTTGGTGATTATTTTAAAAGAGAAGCAATTAATTATTCTCTTGACTTTCTTTTAAATGATCTTGGAATCCCGGTAAATAAATTGATGTTTACGGTGTTTATGGGAAACGAAGATATACCGGCTGATTTAGAATCTATTAAATACTGGCAAGAAAAAGGAATAAGTATTGACAGAATATATCAGTATGGCAAAGAAGACAATTTCTGGGGGCCTGCAGGTGATACCGGACCATGCGGCCCCTGTTCGGAGATACACTATGATTTTGGAGAAGAATACGGATGCCGCAGTAAAAATTGTAATCCTAATTGTGGCTGCGGCAGGTTCCTTGAAATATGGAACCTTGTATTTACCCAATACAATTTTGACGGAAAAAAATACATAGAACTTCCACAGAAAAATATTGATACGGGTATGGGACTGGAAAGAATAACTGCAGTAGTGGAAGGGAGTCCTTCAGTTTTTAAAACATCATTATTTAATGGAATAATAAAAAAGATAGAGGAAATGTCCGGTAAGAAAGATTATCAAAAAAATAAAGATAAAGATAATATGGAATTATATAGGGGAATAAGAATAATAGCGGATCATGCCAGAGCCATATATTTTTTGATTACTGACGGAGTGGTGCCTTCAAATGAAGGAAGAGGTTATATATTAAGACGGATAATAAGAAGGTCTATTAGATTTGGAAGATTAATAGGAATCAAGGATTATTTTTTAAATGATATTGGGAGACTTGTTATAAATGAATATTCAAAAGTATACCCGGGACTTTTAGAAAAAAAAGAATTCTCCTTTAAACTGGTAAGCGATGAGGAAAAAAGATTTACTAAAACATTAAAGGAGGGGAGCAAAGTTTTACTGCAGAAAATCAATGAAACCAAGAATAACAAAGAAGAATATCTTAACCCAAAAGATGCATTTAAATTATATGATACATTTGGATTTCCGGTTGAGCTTACTGAAGAAATACTAAAAGAAAAGAAAATAAAGCTGGATTTAAAAAGATTCAATGATTATGTAAAGGAGCATATAGAAAAATCAAGAAGCAGAGATATTTTTAATAGTGAAATGGATAAAGATATGGAACTATACAGGGAAATAAGTAAAAATTTTGAGGTAGAATTTATTGGTTATCAAAAATACAAAGCAGCTGCAGTAATTGAAAAAATAATTAAATTTGATAGGTCTGGTGATAAAAAATTGACTTCTAAATTATCCGAAGGAGAAAAGGGTGAAATAATTTTAAAAGAAACACCATTTTATGGGGAAAAAGGTGGTCAGGTCGGCGATAGAGGTATTATCAGACGTGATAATAATGTATTTATTGTAGATGACTGTACTATCCCGGTAGAAGGTATTTATGTCCACAAAGGGTTTATTGAGAAAGGTAGATTAAAAGTCGGAGATGAAATAAGTGCGGAAGTTGATCACAATCACCGAAAGAACATTAGTAAGAATCATACCGCGACTCATATACTACACTGGGTTTTAAGAAGTTTATATGGCAGTAAGGTTAAACAGGCCGGTTCTTTTGTTGGTGAGGATAGATTTAGATTTGATTACTCCATATATAATGCTCCATCGGAAGAAAACCTTAATAAAATAGAGAGGGTTATAAATGAAAAAATCCAGAATAATGATACAGTAAGATGTTTTGAAACTACAAGAGAATTTGCAGGAGAAATAGGTGCAGTTGCTCTTTTTGATGAGAAATACGGTAAGTTTGTAAGAGTTGTGGAAATAAATAATTACAGCAGAGAGCTCTGCGGCGGTATTCATGTTGAAAGAACAGGAGAAATTGGTTTATTCAAAATTATATCAGATTCAAGTATAGGGGCTAATTTAAGGAGAATTGAAGCAGCTACTGGTATGTCTGCCTATAATTATCTGGAAGAAAAGGAAAAAATACTAAAAAAGATCTCTGCCAGCTTGGAAGTTGAAGATAATAAAATCCTTAATACTCTGGAAAAAGTAAAGGATAGTATAAAAAAGAAAGAAGAAGAGTTGGAACATATGCAGATTAAAATTGCAAAAAAAGAGATAATCAAAAAATTCAATTATAAATCCCCGGATAAAGGATTAAAAATAATTGATTTTGATTTTTCAAAGTCCGAAGCTATTTCTGATATGGGATTAAACGGCATTGGAAAAATTGGAGATGAAATTATTGATTATTTTAAAGGTTTTAATACATTTATCGTTTTTGGCATTATATCAAACAATAAGTCTGTTGTTATTCTAAACTCAACAAAAGATCTTATAAAAAAAGGAGTAGATTGCGGAAGGATTGCAGGAGAAATAAGTAAAAAATTAAAAGGCGGAGGTGGAGGTAAACCACACTTTGCGCAGATGGGTTTACCCGATAAAAATTCTTTGGATAAAGCAATAAAACTTGTTAAAAACAAAGTCCAGGAAATAATGGAAAAAGAAATATGATAATTTTAGGTCTTGATGTTGGAGATAAAAGAATAGGTATGGCTATATCAGATGAAAATGAGATTATGTCAACACCGCTAAAAGTGATTACAAATGATAAAAATTCAGGCGAAGAGATTAAAAAAAATATAAATAAATACAATATAAAAAAAATAATAATTGGAATACCCTATACGCTCAAGGGTGAAGTAGGTGCCCAGGCAAAAAAAGTTATTGATTTTACTAACTCTGTTGTAAAAAATCTGGGTGTTGAGATTGATTATATTGATGAAAGATACACTACAAAAATACCCTCAAGATATTTAAATAAATATTCCAGGAGCAAAGAACTTGATAAGTTTTCTGCTAGCATAATACTTGGAGATTATTTGGAAAGGAAAAGGAAGAAGACTGAAGATGTTAATAAATAATATATTAAATAATAAATTTAAAAATAAAGTAAGATTTATTGCTTTAACAGCTGTCCTATTTTTAATTTTAATTTTATTTATGTCATGCAAACTTTTTGAAGCAGAAGAGGAGTCTGAAGTTATACCGGACGCTGAAGTGGAATTTGAAATAAAAGAAGGTATGTCGCTAAAAGAAACAGCAGCACTGCTTGAAGAAAAAGGTATAGTAAATAATGGGTTTTTATTCAGATTATTCGTTGAACAAAAAGGTAAAGAAGGAAACCTGATACCTGGAGTTTATGTAATGATGACAGATTCTGAATATGAAGAAGTACTGGATAAAATAACGGCAGGCCCACCTGTGTTAACATATAAATTTACAATTCCAGAAGGTTTTACGGTAGAGCAAATAATAAAAAAAGTGGCTGGTGAAATACCATTTATAGAATATGGTGATATGGAACAGGTTAAAGATATCAGTAATTATAATTATGATTATATGGAAGATTCATCTAGACTGGAGGGTTTTTTATTTCCAAAAACATATGAGATAACCATTGATTATACGGCAAAAGATATTATTGAAATGATGCTCGCGCAGTATCAATTAGAGACCGGAAGTCTTGATTATTCATTTGCTGATGGAAAGGGCTTATCACATTATGACATATTGAAGATAGCATCCCTAATTGAGAAGGAAGCTTATATTGCAGACGAAAGAGCTTTGATTTCAGCAGTTATCCACAACAGGCTGAATATAAATATGTCACTGGGAATAGACGCTACGTTATGTTATTTCTTAGATAAATGGGAAAATGATCTTACAGTAACGGATCTTGAAACTGACACAGAATATAACACAAGGTTATACCCCGGACTTCCGCCGACTCCAATATGTAATCCAGGACTTTCATCAATTGAAGCGGCACTGAATCCCGCTGATGTCGATTACCTGTATTTTGTAGTGACCGACAGCGAAAAACATATCCATAAATTTGCGACCACGCTGGAAGAACATGAAAGAAACAGAAGTGAAACAAAATAGCAGTATAAATTTATACCTTAAGGAAAATAAAATCCTGGATGATTTACTGAAGAAAGCTTCTATTGAAAAAATACCGGTAGTTGATAAAGATACTGGAAGATTTCTTGAGGTAATCTGTGTACTGGCAAATCCCCGCAATATCCTGGAAATCGGATGTGGGATTGGATTTTCATCTTATTTTATGATAAAAAATTTAAAAGATGGAAAATATACCGGAATAGACTTAAATGCAGAGAGGGCAAAAAGAGCCGAAGAGTTTATAAGAAGCAATTTTCCTGAAAAGAAATGTAGATTCATAACTGGAAATGCTCTAAAAATAATACCGGAACTTGGCAGTAAATATGACATGGTATTTATTGATGGGGCGAAGTATGAGTATCCATTTTATATTAAGATTGTAAAATCTAAACTAAGAAAGAACGCACTGATAATTGCCGATAATATATTTTATAAGAATAAGATATTTAATAAGAAAGTAGGCAGTCATGATTTAAACAGTGTAAGCGGTATCAGGGAATACATAGATTATGTAACGAATGACCGGTATTTTGAGAGTAATTTTTTTGATATAGGTGATGGTTTATCCGTTGTAAAATATTTAAGGCCCTATTCAAAAAGGATATGAGAAGATTTCTATAAATTATGTCAGAACACAAAAAAATACCCGAGCTTTTAGTTCCTGCCAACAATTTGAATATATTGAAGTATGCAGTAAGTTACGGAGCAGATGCAGTATATGTTGGGGGGAAAGATTTTAACTTAAGGAGCATAAGAGGAAATTTTACATTTGACGAATTAAAAGAAGGCGTAAACTATGCTCATAACCACGGAGTAAAAGTTTATTTTACTCTTAACTCTGTAATCCTTGAGAATGAGCTCTCCTTATTTATACGGTATTTAAAAAAAATAAGAAATATTGACATTGACGAAATTATTCTGTCAGATTTTGGAGCTCTGGAGTTGGTAAGAGAGCTTTTACCCGGGAAAGGTATCCATATAAGCACCCAGGCCAATGTAAACAATCATAAAGCGGTTAATTTTTTTAAGAGACATGGAGTAAAAAGAGTAAATCTCGCAAGAGAGATAAGTTTTTCCAATCTTAAAAGTATCCTGAAAAATACAGATATTGAAATAGAAATATTTGTACATGGAGCATTATGCATATCTTATTCCGGAAGATGCATGCTGAGTAAATATATGACGGGTCGTGACGCCAATAAAGGAGAGTGCGCGCACAGCTGCAGATGGAAATATTATTTGATGGAGGAGGAAAGACAGAATATGTTTTTCCAGATAATACAGGATAAAAATGGAACATATATATATAATTCAAGAGATCTGTGTTTGCTTGGTAAATTAAAATCACTGGCAGATGCAGGTGTTGATGCTGTTAAAATAGAAGGAAGGATGAAAACTGAAAACTATGTCAGCCTTACGACATGGGTTTACAGGAAGGCGCTTGATTATATTAAAAAAAATAAATACACCGAAAAGGAAATAGCTTATTTAATTGGAGAACTTGATAAATGTTCCCACAGAAATTTTACCGAAGGATTTATGTTCCTAAAGCACAGGAGGGAGCTTGAAAATAATGATAATGTCGGTTATATAAATAAATATAGATTTATAGGAACATATATAGATTTCAGTGATAAATTCAATGGTCCGGTTATAAGTGTAAAAAATCAGTTTTATAGAAAAGATGTCCTGGATATATTGCAGCCCTGTAAAAATCCGGTGATATTCAAGATAAAGAAGATGCTGTCGGCAGCAGATGAAACTGAATTAGAGTGTGCAAATCCAAATGATTCTGTAATAATCAGCGATGTTGGAAATATAAACCCATTTTCAATTTTTAGAACTAAAGCTTGAAAATTTTAAAAATATAAAAAATTTTTTATAAAAGTCATATAATTTAAAGAAGTTGAAAATATAAAAATTTTTTAGTATTATTCTTATAAATAAATTAAAAGATATATGGTTGAAAATATTAAAACTTATAATGTGTTATTTTCAGGTAGAGTTCAGGGTGTAGGATTCAGGTATTTTGTGGAATCAATAGCCAGTAAAAATGGCATTAAAGGTTATGTAAGAAATACTTATAATGAAAAAGTAGAAGTGGTTTGTCAGGGCGAAGAAGAGGACTTAACACATTTTATAGATGAAATAAAAAAAGGTCCGTCTTTCTCCGTAGTAACAAATATGGAAACTAAAGAAATTGAAGGCAGTGATAAATATAGTACATTTGAAATCAGGTATTAAAATTGATTTTTAAAAGTAAAAAAATAACGTAATACTTAAAAATAGCAATAAATATAATTATTTTAAAATGATTGGTCCTGATACAAAATTAATAGCTCTTATTGGCAATCCAATCAAGCACAGTTTCTCTCCCAGGATTCAAAATTATTTCATAGAGAAGTATTCTAAAGATGCAGTTTACCTTGTATTTGAATTAAAGGAGGAGAATCTAAAAGAAGCTTTTAACGGTGCAAAAAAATTAGGATTTTCAGGCTTGAACGTAACAATGCCTTACAAGAAAGAGGTATTTAAACTGGTTGATAAAGCTGATGGGATATCCAGAGCAATAAAATCAGTTAATACAGTAAAATTTGATAAAAAAACGGGGACTTCAAAAGGCTTCAATACCGATGTGCCGGGTTTTTTATGCTCACTTGATAAAAAAAAATTTAATTGGTCCGGCAGTTGCTGTCTTATAATAGGAGCGGGCGGGGCTGCAAGAGGAGCTATTTACGGAATGCTTAAAAAAAAAGTAAAAGAAATATGGGTTTATAACAGGACAAAAGAAAAAGTAAATGAAATAATAAAAGATCTGTTAAAGGAAGGTGGTAATAAGATTAAAGCTTTAAACAGTATTAATGACATAGATAATAAAATTAATGATATAAATTTAATTGTAAACTGTACCCCGCTTGGAATGGATATAAAATCATATAAAAATTTTATACCGGTGCCTGACAGGTGGAATTTAAGAGGAAAATTTATTTTTGATATGGTTTATAAACCCGTAAAAACTTTACTGTTAAAAAAAGCAAAAAAAGAAGGGGCAAAAGTCATAGATGGAATAGATTTACTTGTATATCAAGCTGCATCATCGTTTGAAGTCTGGTTTGGGATTATGCCTGAACAGGATTGCATAGAAGAAATAAAAAGAACAATTTTAATTGATATGGAAAATAATAAATTAAAATAATAAAATAATATAAAATAAATAATAAAAATAGAGTAGAAAATAAATGAGGTAAAAATGAATATTGATAATATTTTACTTGAAGCAATAAATTTAAACTCATCGGATATCCATATTGTATGTGTTCTTCCGCCAATATTTAGAATACATGGAAAACTTGTTAAAATGGATAAGTTTGGAGACATTACTCCTGAAATATCTGAAAAAATTTTAACAAGTATATTAAATGATGAGCAGTTAAAAAGGCTTAAGGAAGGGTTGGCAGTGGACTTTTCATATACAATGCCGAGTCACGGGAGATTCAGATGCAGTTATTATTATCAGAGAAATACGCTTGCCGCAGCTTTTAGGTATATATCAAGAGATATACTCAGTATTAAAGAACTTGGTTTGCCACCGCAGATTGAAGAAGTTGCGCATTATCCGAGAGGCCTGGTTCTTGTAACAGGTCCTACAGGATGCGGTAAATCAACAACACTGGCTTCTTTAATAGAAATAATTAATCAAAATAGATCGGAAAACATTATTACAGTGGAAGATCCAATAGAGTATTTATTCCATCATAAAAAAAGCATTATCTCCCAGAGGGAAGTATTGTCCGACACCCATACGTTTGCCGATGCTCTCAAATATGTATTAAGAGAAGACCCGGATGTTATAATGGTAGGAGAGATGAGGGATCTTGAAACAATAGCAAGCACATTAACCGCCGCCGAAACTGGCCATCTGGTTTTCTCAACCCTGCACACCCAGGACGCACCGCAGACAATTGACAGAATCATAGATGTTTTTCCGACATATCAGCAGAGACAGGTAAGAGCTCAATTAGCCGGGACATTAAAAGCCGTCCTGGTGCAGCAATTATTACCTACAATAGATGGAGACGGAAGAGTGGTCGCAACAGAGCTGATGTTTGTAAATTCTGCAATAAAGAATATGATAAGGGAAGTAAAAGCACACCAGATTTATACTGCGCTCCAGGCAGGCGGTAGAAGGGGAATGATGACAATGGATATGTCTCTTGCGAACCTTTGTAAAGCAGGAAAAATTACACAGCAAACAGCGCTTGAAAAGGCCCATAGTGTAGATGAAGTAAGAAGAATGATTAATAATGAGTAATTTATATAAACAGTATATAATTATATATAATGAATTAAAAAATATCGGGGATAATAATTATGGCAGTATATATTTACACAGCAAAGGATTCGAAAGGTGAAATAATAAATGGCTCAGTAGATGGAGGAACACAGGATATTGCCGTATCGAAGCTGAGAGAAATGGGCTATTTTATTGTAAGTATTGATAAAGCAAGGGATGAAAAAACCGGGCTTAGAAAACCAATAACTTTTAGCTTTTTTAACCGTATCAAAATAAGGGATATGGTAATTTTTACAAGACAATTTTCTACTTTAATTTCTTCCGGAATGTCTCTGCTTGAATCTCTTATTGTTCTTGAAAAGCAGACCTTAAATACAAAATTAGCAAAAATAATCTCGGAAATAAGAGTGAATGTTGAATCCGGACATACTCTTTCAGAATCGATGGGAGAGCATCCTATTGTTTTTAACAGGTTGTTTGTCAGCCTGATACGTGCCGGTGAGGCAGGAGGTGTGTTGGACAGGACCATGAACGATCTGGCAATTTTTCTTGAAAAAGAAGAGAAATTAAGACAGAGTGTAAAGAATAAAACCGCTTACCCTAAATTTGTTCTGGCCTTTGCAGTTGTCATAACTTTTGTAATGATAGTTTTTCTGGTCCCGACTTTTGAAGGCATATATGCCGATCTGGGCGCACAGCTTCCTTCTATTACGAGAGGAATATTGTATATCGGGAGTTTGTTTAAGAATATTTACTTTTATATTATTTTAGCGGTTGTTGTATTCGGTGGAAGGTATTTATTCAAAAGGTTTACAAGAAGTGATAGGGGAAGGCATATTCTTGATAAAATAAAAATAAAATTACCTAAAGTTGGAGAACTTTTTATAAAAATGTCGCTTGCCAGGTTCACAAGACATTTTGGAATACTTCTGGGTACAGGAGTACCGATACTTAATTCTCTTGAAATTGCAAAAGGTGTCGCGGACAACATTTTAATTGACGAAGCACTTGAGAAAATAAGAGTAAGCATAAGGGAAGGGGAGAATATTTCTGAACCCATGTCTAAAATCCCGTTATTCCCAAATATGATGGTTCAGATGATAGCGGTAGGGGAGAGGACCGGTACACTTGATAGTATTTCCAGTAAAATTGCCGATTTTTATGATGATGAAGTATCGAATACTATAGATATTCTTGTCACCGTACTGGAACCGATGATGCTTCTCGTTGTTGCTACACTTATCGGTACAATTGTAATATCAATGTATCTTCCGATGTTTAATATATACCAGGCGATGTAAGAATTATGCAATTAGGTTTTTAAAGGATATGTTTAAATAGATATTTTTTAATATTAAATTATGAAAGAAACAAAAATAAAAAATAATTACACTGAAAATATACTAAAATTAAAAAGGTTATCTATAGAAAAATTAATTGAAATATATAGACGTTC
>CAZLME010000008.1:5234-20482 GCA_964560595.1 uncultured Actinomycetota bacterium | reverse complement strand
GAGCAGTGGACTGAAAATCCATGTGTCCGCAGTTCAATTCTGCGTCTCGCCACCAAATTTTATCTGCAAAAGGTATCTCCCTTATATTGAATGCATTATACAATTTGTAAAATATTTTTCTAAAATATCCGGTACAATAGTTAGTTCTTTTATGGTAAGCTTTCTGGTGGTAAAAAAACTGCAGGGAGCAAGTAAGAATGAAAAAAGCTATTAAAGATAACAAACTAAGGGTGTTTATTTGTATTGGTATAATAATATTATTTACTCTAAATATATTACAGGCAGGCTGCGGTAACGGAGGAAAAGTTTCCAGAGAAACTCCGGATGAAAGCAAAGATACCGGAGGGCTTCCTTATGAAGGCCGGGAATTGGTGATATCAGGGTCTACAACACTGCTCCAGGTTTCTGAAGCATGGGCATCTGCATTTATGGAAAAATATGGAGGAACAATAATTATAAGTGGCGGAGGCTCCGGCGGTGGTATTGCTGATATGATTAATGGCATTAATGAGCTTGCGAATTCTTCAAGAGAGATAAAAGACGGGGAATTAGAAGCTGCAAAAAGTGCCGGCCTTGATGTTCAGGAATACACAGTTCTTTATGATGGGATTGCAGTCATAGTAAGCAGCAATGTTCCGGTAGACAACTTTACCATAGAAGAACTTTCTAAGATATATGCAGGAGAGATTACAAACTGGAAGGATGTTGGCGGGAGTGATTCAAAGATAGTTATAATTGCACGGGATTCAAGCTCGGGCACAGGAGAATATTTTCTGGAAGAAGTGGTCCAGCTGGGTAAAACTATGGAAGATAATGATTATTCTGAAACTGCTTTAAGGTTGCAGTCAAATGCAGATATTGTAAACCAGATAAAAAATAATGATAATGCAATTGGTTATATAAGTCTGGGGTATCTGGAAAAATCTTTAAAGATTGTAAAAGTTGAAGGTATTGAGCCTTCGGTAGATACGGTAAAGGATGGTTCTTATCCCATATCAAGAGGCTTATATATTTATAGTCCGGGTAAAGAATTGACACAAATAGGCCAGGCTTATATTGATTTTGTATTAAGTGACGAAGGACAGGAGATAGGATCAGGACAGGGATTTGTCCCGGTTAAATAATTTTTAAATTGGTTCATAATTACTATTGCAAAGTGATAAAAAAAATTTTAAAGTAAGTAAAGCTGCGGAAAAGGTTTATATAAACCTTTTCCGCAGCTTTATTGTTACTGGTTTGTATTTCTTGAAATTTAAAATAGTAAAAAGAGTATAATTCTTTTAAAATAAATCTATGACACAGTTAAAAATAAAACTGAGGAAGATTAAAAGCTTTCTAATTTACAGGTTTATTTTTTTAAATGGATTAATTTCAATTATAGTTCTTACTCTGATACTCGCTTTCCTTATTGCAAACTCTATTAGATTTTTTTCTTCTTATCCGATATTAGAGTTTTTAACCGGCCAGAAATGGTCCCCGACTGTACTTGGAAAATTTGGTTTTCTCCCATTGCTCACAGGGTCAGCACTGGTTACATTTGGAGCAATTGTAATTGCCATCCCGCTTGGCATAGGAAGTGCCATTTATATTGGTGAACTGGCTCCCCGGGTAGTAAAGGAAATACTAAAACCAATAATTGAGGTGCTGGCAACCATACCTTCGGTTGTTATCGGATTTATCGGTATAAAACTTCTTGCTCCTATGATAAAAAATATTTTTAATCTTAATATAGGACTTACTGCTCTTGCCGGTTCAGTAATGCTGGCTTTTATGAGTCTGCCCACTATCATATCAATTTCCGAAGATGCGGTGAATGCTGTTCCCAATAGATACAGGTATGCTTCAATTGCTCTTGGTGCAACAAAATGGGAAACAACCTTAAGGACTGTTGTGCCTTCAGCATCATCCGGTATGGTGGCTGCCGTAATGCTTGGCCTGGGAAGGATCGTAGGTGAAACAATGACGGTTCTTATGATAACCGGTAATTCGCCGCGAATGGTTTTTTCATGGCTGCAGCCGGTTAGAACCATTACGGGAACAATAGCGGCAGAGATGGGAGAAACTGTTCAGGGGGGACTTCACTATTCATCCCTTTTTGCTATCGGTCTTATATTATTCATTATTACTTTTCTTATAAATTTTGTATCCGACAGGTTCATAAATAGAATCAGGGAGAGTTAGACTTATGATATATGAAGCAAGAGAAATAAGTAAAAAAAGAAAAATAATCATAGAGAAGGCCTCCTATGTTTTTTTACTTATTTTAACCCTGGTAGTCATAGCTTTTGTTTTAGGAATAGTAATATATTTAATAATTAAAGGAAGCGGTGCAATAAACTGGGAATTTTTATCCCAGAAACCCAGGGCAGGTATGAGGGAGGGCGGCATATTCCCGGCAATCCTTGGGACCATATATTTGATAATAGGAACTTTAATATTTTCATTACCTATCGGGGTACTGGCGGCAATTTACCTGAATGAATATGCCTCAAAGAACAGGTTAACCAGAATAATAAGGCTATCTATCATAAATATGTCCGGCGTGCCCTCTGTAGTATATGGTTTATTCGGACTTGGATTTTTTGTTATGATGCTTAAATTCGGTAGGTCGATCCTTGCCGGTTCCTTGACTCTTGCACTGCTTATTTTACCGGTGATAATTACAGCTACCGAGGAGGCGCTAAAGACGGTTCCCGATTCTTACCGCCACGCATCGCTGGCCCTCGGAGCAACCAGATGGCAGACAATAATAAAAGTCGTATTGCCCCGTGCTTTACCGGGAATAATAACCGGTTCAGTCATAGGGATCGGAAGAGCGGCTGGAGAAACCGCTCCTATAATGTTTACGGTTGCTGCATTTTCACAGCCAAATCTGCCGAATTCTATTTTTAGCCAGGTAATGGCCCTTCCTTATCACCTGTATATTCTTGCGACCCAGCTTACAGATACACCGGAAGATATGCAGTGGGGTACCGCGCTGGTGCTGTTAATGGTTGTATTGATTTTTGCTGTTTCCGGAGCTGCTGTAAGAAGCCGGTTAAGGTTAATGAGAAAGGAATAAAGTGAGAAAAACATTTCAAGCTAAACTAATAGAGATTAACCAGGATGTAATATTAATGGGGTGTCTGGTACAGGAAGCGGTTTATAATGCATTAGAAGCCTTTACGGAAATGAATGCAGATCTGGCGCAGAAAGTTATAGACGGGGATGAAAAGATTAACGAGTTCGATATGGTAATAGAGGAAAAATGTATTGTTTTGCAGGCTGAACACCAGCCGGTTGCCAGGGACTTAAGATATCTGCATTCTATAAGCATAATTATAAAATATCTGGAAAGAATTGGTGACCTAGCAGTTAATATCTCTAAGATTGCAAAGAAGCTGGCCGGAGAGGGAAAAGGACATCCGGATAATGAGATAATGGGCCTTTTTATTGAGATGGGGGATCTGGTTAAATCGGTGCTGAACGGGGCTATTGAGTCATTTAAAAACAAGGATATAAAGCTGGCTTCAAAACTGAAAAAATCGGATGATATGGTAGATAAGATACAGGAGATGATTCTTGAGAAATTATTTTCTTACAGTAAAAGCAATAAAGATATAAAATTTGTGACTAACATTGTAATGGCGAGCAGGTATCTTGAAAGAATAGGTGACCAGTCTGTAAATATAGGACGGAGAGTGCTGTATTTTTTAAGCGGCGATTTCACGGTTTTTTTATAATAACGTATCGTGTCCTGTATAATTACCCTCTTGAATTGGACTTAATAAATTCAATAAGTTCATCTACTTGTGTAAATGCAAGGCAGGTGACAGTATCGGCACCTCCGTAATATATCGCTATGCGGCCCGTTGACGCATCACATAATGCAGCGCAGGGAAATACAACATTGGGCGTGTCTCCCACACACTCATACAGTTCCCGGGGAGCCAGTAAATATGGTTCTGCCCGGTATAATACTTTCCAGGGCTCTTCAATATCAAGTATTGCTCCGCCCATGCTGTACTGGAATCCGTTACATGAAGTCAAAACACCGTGATATATAAGAAGCCAGCCTTCCGTAGTTTCAATGGGTGTCGGCCCGGCACCTATTTTGGTGTTTTCCCACCTTCCTCTCGGGGACATTACGTGACGGTGTTTACCCCAGTGGCACATATCGGGGCTTTCACTATAAAAAATGTCACCAAAGGGTGTATGGCCATTGTCGCTGGGACGGCTGAGCATGGAGTATTTACCTTTTATTTTTCTGGGAAATAATACCCCGTTCCTGTTGAAAGGCAGAAAAGCATTTTCCAGCTGATAGAATTTTTTAAAATCATATGTGTATGCAACTCCTATAGTGGGGCCATGATATCCATTGCACCAGGTAATATAATACCTGTCTTCAATCCAGCAGACACGGGGGTCATAACTGTAATCAAAGTTCCCTATTTCGGGATCATCGCAGATAAACGAAATTCGCTGGTTTTCTATCTTCCAGTTAATTCCGTCTTTACTTCTGCCGCTGTGAATCTGCATATAACGCCTTCTGTCATCACAGCGGAAAACCCCGGCAAATTCCCCTTTAAAAGGTACCACTGCGCTGTTGAATATACTGTTGGATGAAGGTATAAGATCACCCGGTATAATAGGGTTTTTTGTATAGCGCCATACCACATATCTATAACCTGCGGGTTTATTTTCCCAGGGAATATTGGGTAGCGCAGAACCTATAATTGTTTGATTGTTTTTATTCATTGTTCTCTCATTTTCATTTTATTTTTTAATTGTATTTATGAATCTTATTAATGTAAATTATATCCTATAAATTAAGAATATTGCTTAATCTTTCTCTTACCTCAATGCAGGCACGTGCATTATGATAGGGACATTTCCACAGGCCGACTTTCTCAAGCTTTGGGTTTACATTTCTATTCTTGTCAACTGACCAGAACCATTCACCATATTTTTTATCAATTAAATATTTCTTTATGAAAACCCAGCTATCAAGAGAAGCATCCAGAAAACGCTTTTCTCTGCTAATCTGATATGCATTTAAAAAACCCACCATTGCTTCAGCCTGCGGCCACCAGTCAGTGTTAAATTTGATTACACCGCCCGGGTTGCCCTCATACCACAATCCACCGTCGGGAGCAGTTCCATCTTTAAGAACGGCTTCTGCCATCTTTATAGCAATTTTTTTAATGTCCTCTATCAAATATTTATCGCCCAGCACTTCTGCCGCTTCCAATAAAAGCCAGCTCCCCTCTATATCGTGTCCATAAGAAATAGTATCGGAGAAGCTTTTCCAGTCCCTATCAAAAAAAAGTTTAAAATGGTAAGTTGAAGGATTCAGGATATGTTTGTTGATGATATTTAAGAGGATTTTTAACTGGCCGCGCAGGTATTGGCTATCCCAGTAACGCATAAGGTTTGTATATGCTTCCAGGATATGCAGGTTGGTATTCATTGTCTTTGGGGCATTCATGTCTTCTTCACCGAGTTTCATATCTGAAGCAAGCGACCAGTCACGGTCACATGCATCATAGTAACCACCATGCTGTTTTTCAAACCCGGATTTTTCTATCAGGTTAAAAATATCTTTTGCAAGACTTAACGCTTCATTAGAATCAGCTGCATTGTAAAACTCCGAGAGAGCATATACGGCAAAAGCCTGAGCATATATCTGTTTTTTTGTTTCTACAGGTTTTCCTTTATAATCCACGCTCCAGTATACCCCGCCAAAGTTATTATCCACGAAATTATTAATCAGGTATTTATAGGCACGATTGGCACGGTCGAGATAAAGTTTATCTCCGAATACAGCGTAGGCACGGGCAAAGCTCCATAAGATTCTTGAACAGAGAACAGAACCTTTTAAGGCACGGGAGTCAACGACAAGGTCATTTAGAATTAATCCATAGTACCCTCCGTTTTCTTCATCCAGTGCTTTATATGCCCAGAAAGGAAGAATATTCGTCTTTAATTCTGTTTCAATCTGAGAGCGGTATCTTTCTAATTCTTCTTTATTCATCTCTCTGCCAGTTTGTTTAATTTTAATATTTTTTTTAAGCTACTTATTAGTTTATAATGTTTGTTTAATAAAAGTTCGCCAGCCTCCAGGTAAAACTAAAACATTAGCAACTGTTAATACATCCAATTACCTGTCCGCAAGATCTGTCAGCTGTCTTATTTGCTCACTGGTTCCTATGGCGATTATTTTGTGGCCGGATTTCATTTCAGTATCCCCGCTCGCTTTTTTAACTGAAATCTTTTCACCCTTTTCAATTACAGATACAATCAGGGCTTCAACGCTGTATTTCCCCCCGGCTTCTCTTATGCTTATGCCGTCTATCCTGCTATTTTCTTTGATTTCAATTTCTGCCAGTTTAATTTCATTTTCTTCTGTTTCCATTATAGTATTCAGAAAATCACATATTGAAGGCTGGAGAGCCATAGCTACCATTTTTCTCCCCCCTATGATTTGAGGGGAAACAACCTTATCTGCCCCTGCCTTTTCTAATTTACTGATAGTCTCATGCATGATTGCCCGGGCTACTATAAAGATAGAGGGATTTAGAGACTTAGCGGAGAGAGTAATATAAACATTTTCTGCATCCGTGTCCAGTGCCGCAAATAAACCTTTAGCATGGGTTATCCGGGCTTCCTGAAGAGTCTCGTCATTTGATGCATCTCCCTGAATATACAGCCAGTGATTTTGTTTCGCAGTCTCGATAGAACCGTCGGCTTCATCAATTACAATAAATTCAATATTATTCCTTGCCAGTTCATTAGCAATTTCAAATCCCACTCTTCCCGCCCCGCAGATTATAAAATGGTTTTTTAATTTTGATATCATCTTAGTCTTCTTTCTTTTTTCTATTCTTCCAAAAAAAAATTCACTTAATATAAAATCTGTTAAATTTATTAAAATATAAGCTGCCGTACCGGTACCTATTATAATCAGCAGAATAGTAAAAACAGTTCCTGCTGTTGATAATTGTTTTACCAGCCCGTAACCAACCGTGGTTATGGTTATGGTGGTCATAAATAGTGAATCCAGAAAGGTCATATCCTCAATAAACATATATCCGAAAGAACCAAGAAAATAAACAGAAATCAAAAAAATGATTGAGATAATTATTCTTTTGGGAAATTGAGGTAAATTTTTAAGCTTCATAAATAGAATTCTTACCCAATATTGGTTTTTTTTCAAGTTTTGATTGAATTTATTTGATTAGTAATAATATTTATTATATAAAAGAACAGTATATAAAAGATTAATATTTAAATATATCAATAGATGAAAGGAGAAAGTATGGCAGCCGATAAAACACTAAAAAATTTAACAGATGCTTTTGCCGGTGAATCACAGGCAAATAGAAAATATATGGCTTTCGCGAAAAAAGCCGAACAGGATGGTTACCTTCAAGAGGCAAAACTTTTCAGGGCTGCCGCAGAAGCGGAAACTATCCATGCGCTCAATCACTTAAATGCTATGGATGGTGTTAAGACAACCGAACAGAATTTAAAAGAGGCAGTCAGTGGTGAAACTTTTGAATTTGAAAAGATGTATCCCGGCATGATTGAAGATGCTAAAAATGAAAATAAAAGTGAAGCAAAAATAAGTTTTATCTTTGCAAATAAGGTTGAACAAATCCATGCCGCCCTGTATAAGAAATATCTGGAAAACCTCGGGAATAATCCTGATACCCCTATATTTGTTTGTCAGGTTTGCGGGAATACAGTTGAGGGTGCCGCACCAGAGAAATGTCCCATCTGTGGTAATCCAAAAGAGATGTTTAAAGAAATAAAGTAAGATTAAAATTATTTATGGTGAGTAAAAAAATAAACGGCACTTTTTTTATATGCGCAACCCCGATTGGAAATCTTGAGGATGCGAGTTTCAGGCTTATAAGAATACTAAAAGAAGCTGATCTGGTTGTAGCAGAAGATACCAGGACTATTAAAAAATTGCTGCAAAAATACGGTATTTTTAAAAAGAATACAATAAGTTATAACGATTACAACAGAGAAAAAAGGATTGGTTATATAATAAGTGAGCTTGAAGCAGGGAAAAATATTGCTCTTGTATCAGAATCCGGAGTGCCGGCTATCCAGGACCCGGGGTTTAAGATAATAAACGAGTGTATAAAAAATGATATTCCATTAACAATAATACCAGGCCCCAATGCAGCAATAAGCGCCCTTGTTATTTCAGGACTGCCCACCGATAATTTTTTGTTTGCAGGTTTTCTTCCAAAAGGAAAAGCAAAAAGAAAAAATAAGCTTCGGGAACTTGCGATGCAGCCCTATACCCTTATATTCTATGAATCCCCTGCAAGGATTGAGAAATTAATCTCTGAGCTTATTGAGAGATTTGGCGATAGGAGGGCAGGTCTTGTAAGGGAAATTTCCAAAATATACGAGGAAGTAATAAGAGGTGATTTAAGCAGTATTTTAGACAGGATAAAAATAAAAAAAGTAAAGGGAGAGATAGTCCTTGTTGTTGAAGGATATAAAAAAGAACTTATAAGGAATTTCTCCGATGAAGATATAGCAAATGAAATTATCTGTTTACTAAAAGAGGGCATTACTAAAAGAAATACCCTCAAAATAATACAATCAAGGTATGACATAGACAAGAAAAGTTTGTATAATATTTCAACAAAAATTTAAGAAGGCATTTTAATCTATTTTAAAAAATAAATTCGTTTAAATTATCAATTTAAAAAATAATAATTAAGGAAGAATAAAAAAATATTTGCAGAGGTCTAAATTGAATAAAGAAAAATTTTATATTACAACTGCAATACCGTATATGAATGCAAAACTGCATTTAGGACAGATTTATGAATTCATACTTACGGATGTAGTGGCCAGGTTTCACAGGCTATCGGGAAATGATACCCTTTTTTTAACAGGCGCTGATGAGCATGGACAGAAGATAAGCAAAAGTGCCCGGGGAAAAGGAATGTCTCCTCAGGAGTATGTTGACCTGATGTCTGGTGATATGAAAAGACTATTAAAATTATACAATATCAGCAACGATTTATATATAAGAACAACGGAAAAAAAACATGAAACGATAGTTCAGAATATACTTGCAAGATTAAAAGATAATGGTGATCTATATAAAAGTGTCTATGAAGGAAAATATTGTGTGCCCTGTGAGACATTTCTGCTTGATTCCCAGCTTGTAGACGGCAGGTGTCCGGAGTGTGACAGGGACGTAGAGTATGTAAAAGAAGAAAATTACTTCTTCAAGTTATCTAAATATGAGGAAAAAATAATAAAACATATTGAAAATAATCCTGATTTTATAATTCCGGAGACCAGGAAAAATGAAGTACTGGGAATCCTAAAACAGGGGCTTAAAGATATCAGCATTTCAAGGACCGCAGTAAAATGGGGGGTCCCTGTACCCTTTGGCCCGGGCCATTATTGCTATGTGTGGGTGGATGCCCTTATAAACTATATTTCAGCTTTAGGCTACAATTCTGACAACACTGATTTATTTGACCGCTACTGGCCCGCCAACCAGCACCACATAGGGAAAGATATTTTAAAGTTCCATGCTGTAATCTGGCCGGCTATACTGATGTCTCTGGGCATAGAGCTTCCTGAGCATATTATAGTACATGGCTGGCTTTTAATGGGAGAGGAAAAATTATCAAAATCCAAGGGTATCATACTTGACCCTGACGAGATGTCGGAAAAATACGGAGTAGACGGTATAAGGTATTTCCTTACCCGGGAAATATCGTTTGGGCAGGACGGCTCTTTTACTCATAATGCTTTTGTAAGAAGATACAATTCGGACTTGAGTAATGATATCGGTAATCTTGTTTCCAGAACTCTGGTCATGGTAGAAAAATATAGGGGCGGCATAATACCCGGTAAAACTTTAAATCCGGTTTTTAAGGAAAAATGGGATGAGATAAGAAAAGAAGCCTGCGGGTATATGAATGATTTTAAATTCCCCTATTATCTTACCCGTGTCTGGGAATTTATAAATATGGCCAATAAACATATCGAGGACAGCCAGCCCTGGAATCTTGCAAAAAATGAAAACGATGAAAACCGCATAAAACTTGATGCAGTGTTGTATGAAGCAGTAGAGGTAATAAGACTATCTGCTATTTTACTGATACCTTTTATGCCTTCAGCCTGCCAGAAAATTTTTTCTCAGCTTGGCATAAATAAGAATATTAGCGGAGTATTGATTGAAGAAGATGGAGTCTGGGGTAAATTTGAAGGCGGAACGAAAATCGGCCGGAGGGAGATACTATTCCCCAGGATAAATGAAAATTCCCAGTCCAATGATTAAATAACAATAAGTAATTTAAAATGACAATTTTAAGGATGACAGTATGTATTTTATAGATACTCATGCACATATTGATATGCTTAAAAAGCTGACTCCTGAAGAAGCAGTAGCAAGATCCGGAAGCGAGGGCGTAAAATATATAATAAATGTTGGCTCAAGCCTTGAGGGCAGCAGAAAATCAGTGGAATTTGCCGGAAGATTTGCAGGAGTTTTTGCCAGTGTTGGGATCCACCCCCATTATGTTAAAGATTTTGGAGATAAAGAGATAAAAATGCTTGAGTCATTAATACAGGGTGGAGCCATGGAAGCCGTATATAGCGAAAGAGGTAAAGATAATAAATACAGTAAAGTTGTGGCAATAGGTGAGACGGGTTTTGACTTTTACAGAAATTTAAGCCCCCGGAAAGATATGGAAAAAGCATTTATCTCCCATATAGAGCTGGCTTTAAAATATGACATACCGGTAATCATTCATGATAGAGATGCTCACGGGCAAACTCTGGAGACTATAAAAAAGTATTCTAGCAATAATAGATTTAAAGCTGTTGTTCATTGTTTCTCAGGAGATATAAATTTTGCCAGTCAGTGTCTTGAAATGGGATTGTATATTTCATTTACCGGTATAATCACATTTCCCAATGTCCGCGATATAATAAAAGTGGTAGAAAAAGTCCCTCTTGAGCGGATATTCATAGAGACTGATTCACCTTTTCTGGCTCCACAGGCAAAAAGAGGCGAGGAAAATTATCCGGGTTTTGTTAAATACATTGCTGAAAAGATTGCGGAAATTAGAGGTTTAAGTATTGATGAAATTGCAGATATTACTTCAAAAAATGCAGAAGAATTCTTTTCTTTAAAATAAAAAAATTTTTTAAAATGTATACATATTATATAAGTTCTCCCGGAAATACTGCCAGGATTTTAAGTGAAAATGGAATAAAACTTAGAAAAAGTCTGGGGCAAAATTTTCTAATTGACACTAATAGCGCCAAAAAAATAGTTAAATGCGCCGGGGTTGATTCTGAAGACGTAATTCTTGAGATAGGAAGCGGGATAGGCAGTCTTACTGAAATTATACTCGCCCGGGCGAAAAAGGTAGTCTGTATCGAGATAGATGAATTACTTATTAAAGCATTTAAAGATATATTCAGTGAGAATCTAAAAGAGAAGTCAAAATTAGAATTAATACAGATTAATGCTTTAAAATTAAACTACGGCGACATTGCCGGCAAATATGGTATAAACAAAGTTGTATCAAACCTGCCTTACAGTATTGCAGCACATCTTCTATTAAAAATCCTTCTTGAAGCAGAGAGTATTAAAAAATTACTCCTGACCATTCAAAAAGACATAGCAGGAAGGATGCTGGCTTCGCCCGGGGATAAAAATTACAGTTCTTATACAGTAAAAGCCAATTCCCTCGCTGATTTTAACTTTTGCTTTCAAATTTCGCGTAGTTGTTTTATCCCCAGGCCTTTTATTGATTCAGTGGTTATTGAAGCAAACAGAAAGGAAAATGAACTTCTAAAGAGCGATAATTTTAATATCAAAGATTTTTTTGATTTCGTAAACGGCTGTTTTTTGCACAGAAGGAAAAAACTGGTTAACTCATTATCTCAGAGCAGCAGTAGATATTGTGATAAAATGGAATTAATTATAAAATTGCTATCCAAAATCGGTAAAAATAAAAACATAAGAGCAGAGGAATTAACTCTTGAAGATTATATTTACCTGTATAAAAAACTAAATATCTAATATAGGTTAAATATGCTATCATAAAACAGAATAAGAATGAAAAAAATTATAAAATTAAGAGCTTCGGGGAAAATAAACCTATATCTAAATGTTGCAAAAAATGGCAGGACTGATGGCTATCATGAAATAAAATCCATTATGCAGAGTATAAGTCTTTTCGACGAACTTTCATTCGGAATAATAAAAAAGGATAATAACCTTAAATCCATGGATAAGAATGGGATTTACATTACCTGCAATAATGAGGATATCCCACTTGATGAGAAAAACCTGGTCCATAAAGCAGCGGCGCTGATCTTAGACATGCATGATTTGAGGAGCAAATATTCTGTAAGAATCAATATAGAAAAACATATTCCTATATGTGCGGGACTGGCAGGAGGCAGTACAAATGCTGCTGCAGCACTGGTTGCAATGAACGAATTATTTGGATTGAATATGGGAATATCCAGTTTAATGGATGCAGCAGGAAAAGTAGGCTCTGATGTTCCTTTTTGTGTCAGGGGAGGAACAATCCTTGCCGAAGGGAGAGGAGAAAAACTTTCAGAGCTGCCCCATCTGCCTTTTTACTGGATAGTACTCGCTACCAATGGCGAAAAATTTTTATCAAAAGATATTTATGGAAAGTTTGATTTAGTAGGAGAAGAAAAGAAGTCCATACATATGGAACTTGTAAATAACATAATTGATGGAGATTTCAACAATTTCTTTAAAAAGCTGCAGAATGACCTGGAAGATGTTACAGCAATTGAAGATAAGGAAATACAGGTAATAAAAGAAAAGGCATGTAAACTGGGGGCTATTGCTACCCAGATGACCGGAAGCGGTCCCACCGTGTTTGCTTTCTGTGATGATTTAAAGACAGCAACCAGTGTATATGAAGGTCTCAGGCCGGCATCTTCAAAGGTTTTTTTAACCCATACCACACAAAATAGTCTTACTATTTTTAGTTAATATTTGTAGTTAAATTTAAGAATCGTTAAGGAAGATAATCAGAATTTTTCAATATAAAACCTCTTTTAAGTTTGAATTTTGACCGGTTCTGATATAAAATTTATTAGCCTTATTGGGGAGTAGCCAAGCGGTAAGGCAACGGGTTTTGGTCCCGTGATCGGAGGTTCAAATCCTCCCTCCCCAGCCACTCTGTACGAACTAGTGGCTCTTCACCGACAACGGGGGCAACCTGCTCTAACAAATAAAAAAATATTTCTTATTATGTTTACCGTAGTTATTATACTTACATTATCTGCTTGTTCTCCTACTCTTTATAATAATATAAATATGTAAAATTTTAGATGCATGATATAATGTTAGGTAAACCTAACTATTATTAAATTATAAAGAGGTATAAATTATGAAAATATTGATATATGGAGCCGGGGTAATTGGTAGTATATTTGCTTACAAGCTTAAAAGCGGCGGCAATGATGTCACAGTTCTGGCAAGAGGTAAGCGGCTGGAACAGTTAAAAAAGTATGGGATTATAATTAAGGATGTAATCTTTAATGAGCAGTTCGAAGCTGACATCAGGGTCACTGATGAATTGAAACCAGATGATTATTATGATGTGGCTTTAATCATAATGCAGTGCCAGCAGGTAATTGAGATACTGCCGATTTTAAAAAGAAACCAGAAGATTCCTTCTTTTATTTTTATTGGAAACAATGTCAATGGAGCAAAAGAATATTTAAAGTTTCTTGATAGCAATCGGGTTTTACTGGGATTTGGGGGTCCCGGTGGATACCGGGAGGATCATTTTGTTATTGCTGCCTATGTAAAAGATTATAGTATTCTATATTTTGGAGAAATTGATGGATCAATTAGCAGCCGCGTAGAAACCATTAAGAGTGTTTTCCAGAATTCACAGATCAAAGTCGACATTCCGGAGAGTATTGATGCATGGCTGAAAACCCATGCTGCATTTATAAGCGCACTGGTAATGGCGTCTTATGCGGCAAAAAAAAGAAATAAAAAAATTACAGATGAGGATAAATTAATAACAACAGGGATTAAGGCTTTCAGGGAAAATCTAAGGGCATTAGAAGAAATGGGAATAAAGATACTGCCCAAAAAATTTAAAACAATGAAGTTTATACCTGCATTTTTATTAAAAAGAAAATTAAAAAATTTAATTGACTCTGAATTCGGGAGAGTAGCATTATCCGGTCATGCAGATTCTGCAAAAGAAGAGATGGAAAAAATTTCAAAAGATTTCAGAAACCTGGTTAAAAATGTCAGGGTGGATATGAGTGCCAATGACTATCTTTTTAAAAATAGTTTTGAATAGTATTGATATTTGTCCTTGTTCTAACTATATAAAGTTACTATTTCTATAAATTTATTCCAAAAATTTGATATGAATTCTGGATATTTTTTAGTTGAAAAAATTTCCCTGTCTTTATTTATATCTTTTTCATAGTTCAGATCAATAATTTCATCTATTTCTATTACTTCTATAATATCGTGATTTTCAGTTATTTTCTGGATATCCAGCAAGTCAGATATATTGTTTATATCTATATCAAGGACGTCTGCGATTTTGTCTTTTTTAACGTTAAATAAATTTTTGAAAAATTTGTTGATTTTAAATATAAAATTATCGGGTTCTTTTACCGGATTGGCGGGTTCATCATTGAATTCAGTCTGGTCGTTACCCGGGTCTTCTATTTGTTCTTCGTTCTCACTTTGTAAAAAGTTTTCAGTATTTTTATTGTCTGTATCATTTATACTATTTGATTGTAAATAAATAATACGTGTAGTTCTGCTGATAAAACCATCATTATCGGTTACGGTAAGGACCACGTGGTACTTTCCGGGAGCACTATATGTGTGGGTAGCAGCTGCACCGCTTCCTGTGCTGCCATCTCCAAAATCCCAGTGGTAATAAATAATGGTCCCGTCTGTATCAAAGGAGCCTGAACCGTCAAAAGGTACAGTATATGTATTGAGGAAATTATATTCCATCTTTACCTGGGGTTTTATATTTACTTCAGGTTTTTCATCTTTTATATCAGCACCTTTATCTTCTTCAGGTTTTTCATCTTCTATAACAACAATTACATCTTCTTCAGGTTTTTTATTTTCTATATCAACAATTACATCTTCTTCAGGTTTTTTATTTTCTTTGGGTTTTATATTTATATTTTTATTGCAGGTATTTTGCAGGCCATCATTATCGGTTACG
>CAZLME010000008.1:0-5134 GCA_964560595.1 uncultured Actinomycetota bacterium | reverse complement strand
CGTCAAAATATACAACGTTTATATCTGTTTCTGAGAAATTATACTCCATCTTTGCCTGGGGATTTTTATCATCTTCAGGGTCCGTATCTTCGCTGGATTTTATATTTATATTTTTATTGCAGGTATTTTGCAGGCCATCATTATCGGTTACGGTAAGGACCACGCGGTAATTCCCGGGTGCACTATATGTATGGGTAGTATTAACATCGCTTCCTGTACTTCCGTCTCCAAAGTCCCAGCTGTAGGAGACAATTGTTCCGTCTTTATCAGAGGAGCCTGAACCGTCAAAATATACAACGTTTATATCTGTTTCTGAGAAATTATACTCCATCTTTGCATGGGGCTTTTTACCCTCTTCCTCTTTAGCATAAGTGTACTTTGGTAAATTAAATAAAATAAAGAAAGATATTACTGTATATATAAATATTAACAAAAAGATTTTAAGTAAATTATTAGACTTAATCTTCACCATAATAGTTAACTCCCTTTTTTAATTAAAAATATCAATCAAATTCATTTAATATAAAATAAATTAACTTACACATTCTTTTACAAGCAATTGATTCATAAAAATATCTACAAGAGCGGGATCAAACTGGCTGCCGCTGCATTTATTTATTTCTTCTATGGCAAGTTCTTTAGGTAAAGCTTTTCTGTAGGGTCTGTCATTTACCATAGCATCATAAGCATCAATAATAGATATTACTCTTGAAGTCATTGGGATTTCGAATTCAGACAAACCATAAGGATAACCTCCTCCATCCCATCTTTCGTGATGATGCAGAATAGACTTGGCTATATGAGCGAGGTCAGGATTGGACGATGCTATCCTGTAACCAATTTCTGAATGTTGTTTCATAATTTGCCATTCGTTTTTATTTAATTTGCCTGGCTTTAAAATAATATTATCGGGGATACCAATTTTCCCAATGTCATGAAGTGTAGACAAAAGACTTAATTCATCCAATTTAGAATCAGAGAGTTTAAGTTCCTGGCCAAAAAGTAAACTATATTTTTTCATTCTTTTAGTGTGTTCTTCGGTTTCAAAATCTTTTTCTTCCAAAGCTTTTTCAAGAGAAGCTATAATAGAACTGCGGGCACTGCGGTTTTCCATAAGTTTGTGTCTATACATTCTATCTTCTGCTTCTTTCAATAATTCTTCGGTGTCCCCCTGAGATTTTTCTTTAGTTGCGACACCCATAGATATGCTTACTAACATGGTATTTGTACTATGTTCCATGCATTTTTTATGTACCCGCTCCACTATCTGCATAGTAGTAGAATGCGATGTGCGGGGTAGTAAAATGCTAAACTCGTCTCCGCCCCACCTGGAAACAATATCTTCCTTCCTGAAGCATGATTTAAGTATCTCTGCAATTTTCCTAAGAAGTTCATCTCCATACGCATGACCGAAAGCATCATTAATTATTTTAAGCCCGTTTACATCCCCGATTACCAGACTTAAAGGCATCTGACGTTGGGCATTGAGTCTTTTAAATTCAATATCAAAAAAAGCCCTGTTGTAAGCACCGGTCAATTTATCATAAAAGCTTAAATATTTTATTTGCTCTTCTGCTTTTCTTATTTCTGTTATATCTCTTAATACAATTACTTTTCCCAGAGGCTTACCGCCATTATTTTTTAACTCTGTTTGCCTGGTATTGTAGAAACATTGACTTCCGTTATTTCCTATCTTTAAATCTTCATTTCCCAGAAGAACATCCGGATTTTCATCCAGTCCGGTTAATAGACAATTAACTGATTTCCCGGCTATGTTATTTAATGGGGTTTTAAAGATTTTCTGGGAAGCAGAGTTTAATTTTAAAACATTTTCTTTACTATCAACTAGTATCAGTCCGTCATCCATATTTTCAAAAATGGTTTCAAGCGCAACGGGCATAATCTCTCGTATTCTGGTTTTATTGAGAACAGTAATAATGGCAAGGGTACACACTATGGTTATTATAGGTACCTCATGTATATAGGGAAAAGGATTAAAGCCCAAGTATTTAACTAAAATAATCAACCATGGAATAGACACATACGGAATGAGAAGGAGTTTTTTCCAGCGGCTTTGACCGTCGGGTATTTTATATGATTTTATAATGCTTACAATACTGATTATTATACCGGTCAGGGTTAGAATACTTGAATAAAAAATAAAAACAAAATATAAAGTGTTATATTCCTTAACAATCAGATTAAAAGAATCAAATAAAACGAGGTTGGCATTAACCCAGATAAGTCTATGGAATTCATTTGTCAGGACAAGAAACAAAGTAATAATCGGAAAAGCACTGATAAGAAGTATATATTTTAATTTAAAAATTTTATTGAAATTAACATACTTGGCTACTAAAAGAAATAATCCGACCGGCAGTAGAATAGTACCAGTATATTGGATCTTATCAAAAAGCACCTTTAAATTATTTAATGTAATGCTTTGCTGGAGTATATATGACGATATACAGATGATAGAAAGAACCATTATCCCTATACCTATGATATCCTGCAGTCCTTTTCTGCATATCCATATATAAAAAATACCAATTACAGCCATAAAAATTACAGATATTAATGGGATAAAAAAGCTTGTATTTTGCCAAAACATTTTAAACATCCTTATTTAAAATGATAATTAAATATCTTATTTGTATTTTTCCTGTTTGTTTTATCAATGTACTGCTTGGGCATATTTGTGATATAAAAAAAACCGACTAAATTAGTCGGTTACGCTATTTGCTCCATTTTCCTCAAGCGTCCAAATTTAAGGAAAATTTCACAGCATCTAATTTTTTTATCTACTGTTTTACAAAATATTTCGAGATAAATATATATTATATTTAATCGAATGTCAAGAAAAATATTAATTATTTTAAATATTAATATATTTATTATTGTATTGAGTAATTATGTAACTTAATTATATGCACTAGAGTTAATACAATAAAATTTTAAGATAGAGAGTTTTTAAAAATAAGCATATACTAAAACAAAATTATCAAATTATAAGGAGTATGATATGTGCGAAAGCAAAGAAAAACCTCTGGAATTTAGGACAGGAAAGTTGAGTGCAGAAGAAGTAAGACTTATATTAGATACAGTGCCGATTGATATAACATTTGTTGGTAAAAATGATGAGGTTAAATATTTTAACAAACCGGAAAGCAGGATATTTAAAAGATCAACTTCGGTGATCGGAAAAAAAGTGTAAAACTGCCACCCTGAAAAAAGCCTGGATAAAGTAGGGCAAATACTTGATGAATTCAGGGCAAATAAAAGAGAAGTTGCTGAATTCTGGATTAATCTAAGTAATCGTATGACATACATCAGATATTTCCCGGTTTATGATAGCCTGGACAATTACACCGGCTGTCTGGAAGTCACCCAGGATATAACTGATATAAGAAAGATTAAAGGGGAAAAAAGGCTTCTTTAAATATTCGTCGTTATTCTAAAAACTCTTAAATTGTCTTATAATTAAGTATATATTTTAGGTTAATAACCAATAAAAAGTTGTAATCTTTACCGATTTAATAGAGAAATTAAAGCCGGAAGCGTTTAATTTATAGATTTCCCAAACTACTTATTATATTTAAAAGGCGGTTTGGAAAAGAAAGAGCCAGTATCAATCAGGATTACTGAAAACTAACCTTTTCGGTTCCCTGAACCACTGCTATCCAGGTTGAACCCCCGTTAAATGAAACCGTATTACCGGAGCTATCTCTGAATATGAAAGGCTCATACACACTTCCACGTTGCCAGGTACCGCCAATAGCTTTACCATCCTGAAAGATAAAAGCAGTTCCACTTCCCGTGGTTCTAACATCCATATGGCCGTAATTATCCAGAGGCCCCATAATATCGGTAACCATTACTACTACATTTTTTACTGTTATTTGTCCACCGGTATTATAGTCCCTGTGAGCGCTGCCACCCATATACCGCAGGTAATAATTACCGTCTTTGTTGTAAGTGTAATCTATATTAAAACCGCGCGGCGCGTATGCATGAGTGGAAAAATCAATATGAATATTTGAAATGTTCCCTCTATCCGATACCAGAGCTTCGGTTTTATAGGGGAATGGAATTCCATTACCTGCCAGTGGATAACCCAGCTGGGAGGCTTTTTCCTTTAATTTTGCTACTGACATAAAAGCAGTATGTTCCTGGATAGAACTTCTGTTCCAGTCCCTCCAGTAAGGAGCCTGCCCGGTAATGGAACTATTACCCGAGCTATCCGACATTGCACTTAAAACATACATGCCCATGTCCTCTATTGCTTTATAGCATTCAGGGTAAGTACCAAAAAAAGCATAAATTGGATCAAACCCCCTGGCAATTTCTGCATAATAAGGTCTTGAGCTTCTTACAGGGCCTACCATCGGAGCATCGTTAGAATTATAGATTGCTACAAATCTTGTAATGCCATACTCATCTACCACTTCAAATACCACATCAGCAAGACCCAGTCCGGATTGAGGCCTGGCAGCGAAGCTGTTTTCAACCATGACAGCAATAGGTCTCGTACCTATTCCCAGTGAAGGCTGGCAGAGCTGAACCTGATTGATATCCGACTGCTGTGTTACCCATCCTGAAATAGGGATTATCCCTATTAAAATTATTATCAGGCAAAACGTAACTAAAATTAATCCATGTTTATTTTTATTAGATTTCATTATGCTCCTCTGATTATTTTATAAAAATGTTTTATGCAAAATTATACTTTATGAATGTTTGATATGAAAGAAAAATCTTTAAGTATCACTATGAAAAACCGTATAATCACCGGTCATATAATATTGGACCCTTTCACCGATACTTACGGAATGGTCCCCGACCCTTTCCAGATATCTTGCCACTAAAGATATACTCGCAATAATTTTTATATTTTCCTTTTTATTAAATACGGAACAAAATAATTTCTTGATGATAGTTTTTTGTATATCATCTATTGCATTGTCTATTTTCCCAACACTTGAAGCCAGTTTGAGGTCATTTTTTTTAAATGCTGTGATAGCTTTATCCAATAAGGGCTTTACCAGATTAAACATTTCCAATAATAATTTTTTCATTTCTTCATCTAAATATTGTATTTTTAATTTAGACAGATTTTTAACGATTTTAGCAATAT
>CAZLME010000007.1:0-23812 GCA_964560595.1 uncultured Actinomycetota bacterium | reverse complement strand
TACTACCTTGGCAAGCCCGCTGTGGATGAACTCAAGTTCATAAAGATAAATGCAGGCATAATTCCCACTACCACTGTTTTTTCATCAGTAAGAGCTATCGGACCATGTTTCATTTCACCGGCCGGATACCCCTCCGCATGAATGTAAGAAATTTCCTTTAACTTCAGTGCGCCTTCCAGTGCTGCAGGAAGTCCGAAAATCCTTCCAAGAAATAAAAAACATGTATATTTATATGTCCGGTCAGCAATTTTTTTTATTTCATCCGCCCTGTCCAGTATATTCTGTATTTTATCAGGTATATCTTCCAGCTCACTGGCTATTTTTTGAAATTCACTTTCCCTTATATTTCCTTTTACCTTTGCAAGGTATAGCCCGATAAGATACATTATTATTATTTGGGCAGTAAAAGTTTTAGTAGCGCAAACACCTATTTCCGGTCCAGCATGTGTATATATCACGGAATCGGCTTCTCTTGCCACAGTACTCCCCACAACATTTGTGATTGCTGCTAACTTTGCTCCTTTTAATTTTGCCTCTCTGATTGCAGCAAGAGTATCTATCGTTTCTCCGGACTGTGTTATGGCTATAAACAAGCAGTCCTTTCCTATTAGTGGATCCCGGTACCGGTATTCCGAAGAAAAATCCACCTCAACAGGAATTCGGGCCCACCTTTCTATAACCTGTTTTCCGATTAATGCGGCATGGTAAGATGTCCCGCATGCAATTATCTGAACTTTTTTTAGATTTTTAATCTGTTCCGCAGACAGGCCTAATTCATTAAAATGAAGTTTTCCGTTTGTTAACCTGCCTCTCATCGTTTCTCTGACTCCGTAAGGCTGCTCAAATATTTCTTTTAACATGAAATCTTCATAACCGCTTTTTTCAGCACTTATAACACCCCAGTCAACTTTAAAAGGTTCCCTTTCGATTAATTCTCCTTCTCTGTTATAAATTTCTACTCTATCTTTTGTAAGTCTCACGGTCTCATAATCATTAATCACTATGAAATTATGGGTATATTCCAGTACTGCCGGCATATCCGAAGCAAAAAAATTACCTTCTTTTGACACTCCTACAATTAAGGGGCTGGATATTCTTGCCCCTATAAGTTCTTCAGGATGATAACCGGAAATTGCCACAATGGCCCCTGAACCCCTGATTTTTTTTAAAACCTTCTGCATCGCTTTAAGTAAATCCCCATTGTTATATTTTTCCAATAAGTGGGGCAGTACTTCCGTGTCAGTTTCCGAAACAAACTTATGTCCTTCCTTTTTAAGTTCTTCCTTGATTTCAGCATAGTTTTCTATTATACCGTTATGAACAACGGCAATTCTGCCTTTATCGGCTGTATGAGGATGGGCATTTATCTTTGTCGGTTCACCATGTGTTGCCCATCTTGTATGTCCTATTCCGCAGTTACCGTCTGTTTCCAGATTATTTACTTCTTTTTCCAGTATGTTTATTTTCCCTGCTTCTTTGACAACACTGATTTTACAATTCCTCAAAGATTTTGTCTGTCCGGTATCTGCAGGGATTACAGCAATACCTGCAGAATCATAACCTCTGTATTCCAACCGCTTTAGCCCGCTTATTAAAATATCTTTACATTTTTTATTTCCAATATACGCAATAATCCCACACATCAATATCCTCCGTCTTATTAACCTATTTCTATATTAAATTTGACTTTATTTAATTATAAATTCAATAATTAAAAAATCATATATATAATTATATAAAAGCGGTACTGAAATATTATAACAAAAGCCCGTTAAAAGTGAGAAAACAAAGATTTAAAAAAAGGTTCCACTATACAAAATTTTAGAAAACAGTAATAATTATTAAAATATTTTTTAAATATATTTTTTAAGGAGGCAATTATCGATATTATAATAAAAGAAAATTATGAAGAGATGAGTAGATTCGCAGCAGAAGTAATAGCAAATTGCATAAAATCAAAACCTTCCTGTATTCTCGGACTGGCAACCGGAAGCAGCCCTATAGGAACATACAGAGAACTTATAAAAATGCATAAGCAGGGCCTGGATTTTTCCCGGGTAAAAACTTTCAACCTTGATGAGTACTTTGGGATCGGAATCAATCTTGTGAAACCTTATAATATGGACCAGAGTTATGCAAGGTTTATGTATGAAGAATTTTTTAAATATGTAAATATTAAAAAAGAAAACATCTATATACCCGATGGTTTCACAAAAGAACCTGAAAAATTCTGCCGCTGGTATGAAGATGAGATAAAAAAAGCGGGAGGAATAGACCTGCAGCTTTTAGGGATAGGCGGAGACGGGCACTGGGCATTCAACGAGCCTGGGTCGTCTCTTTCATCCAGGACAAGAGTCATAACGCTTACAGATCAAACACTGGATGACAATTATGAAAGTTTTTACAGGAAAGCAAAAATAAAAAGAGAAGATATGCCGCATCTTGCCATTACAATGGGAATCGGGACTATTCTTGAAGCAGGACAATTACTCATGATTGCAAACGGAAAGAAAAAATCAAAAGTCATTGCTGAGGCTCTCCGGGGCCCTGTAACATCTCAAATCACGGCATCGGCAATACAACTGTATAATGGAAAGGCTACTGTTGTGCTTGATAAAGATGCAGCCTCTGAATTAACAATATAGTACAGAGACTTCATACGCTTAAATAAAATAATAATTAAAATAGTTGATTGTAAATAAATCCAGCTTGTAGGATTAAAATATTTCTTCTCTTTCCTGTTCTGTATAAAACAGTTTCATGCACTCTTCTTCCGGAAATACCCCGGTGCTCTCAAGAAGATAGGATTCTGCATTTTTTCTGTTTATTATCGCTTCTTTTTCCAGTGCAAGTAGTTTTTCCGGAATTTTCTTTTCTGCAAGCATTTTTTTTATTTTTCTAAAAATTTTCCCGCTTCCATAAAGGAATTCCCCTTCATGTAAAATTTTTGATGCAATCATGAATTTGAAATTATCAAAATTTAGCTGGATCCGTACTTTTTGGATATCTTTTATGATGTAGTCTATCTCTTCCCTGTAAGACGGACTTTTAATAAGATAATATTTTTCCTGATATATTGAACGGTCAAGATCCTTTAAGATTTTTCCGGATAAATTTTCAGTTACTACTATAATATCCAGGTCGGAACCCCTTACAACTTCGCTTGTCGATGTTTCCGGCCTGGGTTCCGAATGAGCCATCTCATAAACTATATCACCGGCAATTATAAAACAAGCACGGTCAGCTAAAATTTCCGGTTTTTTCTGGCTTTTAACTATTTTTTTTATTACGTCACGCGCAAGCTCCAGCTTTTGCTTACTTATATTTTTTACTTCACTATTAATCGATTGTATTTTTATCTTTATTTCTCTAGAATCTTTCTTAAGCCCTGCTACGGTATAGGTAAGGAATTCCCGTTTTATTGAGGGAGAAAGTCTGGCATATCCTTTAATACTGCTGTCAAGCCTTAAAAATCTTTTCCCGGATATCCTTAAAATAATGCCATCGGATTTACTGCAGATACGCCAGAGAGAAAGTTCATCTAGCCCGGATTCGTCGCGCATTTCTTTTCCGGTTAAAGGCCCGGTTCTTTCTAAAAGTTCTGTGATTTTATCCATTATAAATTGAAATTATGCTGATTTAGATAAAGTTTATAATTGATACATTTTATTATACAGACAACTTAAATTTAATTTAAATCCCGGCTGCCGTTTTATACTTAAAATCACTAATTCAACTTATCTTCAACGACTTCAGCTATTTTAGTGGCTAATCTTTCGGTTTCGTCTTTATCGGGACCTTCAAGCATTACCCTGCATATAGACTGTGTACCCGAATACCTTACAAGCACTCTTCCCTTATCTGCAAGTTCTTTCTCAACTTCAGATATTACATTCTTTAATTCAGGTATTTCTTCAAGCGGAGCTTTTCTCTTAACCTTTACATTTATTAAAACCTGCGGAAAAGTTTTCATAATCTTTGACAATTCAAAAAGAGACTTTTTTTCTTTTTTCATAACTGATAAAAGCTGTAATGCAGTTAATATACCATCGCCTGTCGTATGATATTCTTTAAAAATTATGTGTCCCGAATCTTCTCCCCCAAGTATACAGTCATTTTTTATCATTTCCTCAAGTACATACCTATCACCGACTTTTGTTGCTATGTTTTTTATACCCATCTCTTTAAATGCGAGTGAAAGCCCAAGATTGCTCATTACCGTCGTAACTACAGTGTTATTTTTTAACATATTTTCATCTTTTAATCTTTTTGCACATATTGCAATCATCCTGTCACCGTTTATTATATTACCCTTCTCATCAACCGCTATTAACCTGTCACCGTCACCGTCAAAAGCAAGTCCTATATTCGAGCCTGTTTCAATTACTTTCTTTGCAAGGGTTTCCGGATAAAGCGCACCACAGTCCAGGTTAATATTACAGCCGTTTGGGGATACATTTAAAGCAATAACTTCGGCTCTCATTTCCTTAAATATTGTCGGAGCCACTTTATAAGTAGCCCCGTTTGCGCAATCAAGAACAATTTTCATTCCTTCGAGGTCAAGGTTTTTAGGAAATGAATTTTTAAGAAAAACAATATATCTTCCGCTTGCATCTTCTTCCCGGGATACCCGTCCCAGATTTTCGGAATCTGTTAGAAGGTTCGGGAGTTTTCTTGAAAGTACAAGTTCTTCAATCTGCATTTCTTCTTCATCCGAGAGTTTATAACCATTTTTTGAAAATATCTTAATTCCGTTATCCTGATATGGATTGTGTGATGCAGAGATCACTATTCCAGCATCTGCGTCCAGATTAATGGTTAAAAAAGCAATACCGGGTGTCGGTACCGGCCCGACAAGTATTACATCGGTTCCCATTGAGCAAATACCTGATAACAGCGAGCTTTCTATCATATAACCTGAAAGTCTTGTATCTTTACCGATGACAATTCTTGAACAATGCTTTTTTCTTTTTAATATATGTGCAGTTGCCTGACCGACCTGCATAACCATATCCGGAGTAATCGGATATTCATTTGCAACTCCTCTTATCCCATCGGTCCCGAATAATTTACCCATATCTTTGCCTCCTCTTAGAAAATTCTTTTTTATCCGGCTTAATTCTTCACCCCGGTATCTATATTCTTTGTTTTAATACCTGTTTTTGTCTTAATTTTATTATAGTTTTTGGAGGATAATATCCCCTTGCAGTTGTATTCGGATATAGAAGTACGTCTTTACCCAGAAGCGTTCCAGGAGTTGTAACACTATTGCACCCTGTCTCTACCCCGTCTCCAAGTATCGCTCCAAATTTTCTTAAACCCGTTTTATGCTTTTTCCCCTTAATATCGATTACAATATCTGACTCAACCATCTTTAAATTTGCAAGCTTTGTTCCGGCTCCCAGATTTACCCTACCGAGGATGCTGTCACCAATGTATGCAAAATGTCCTGCTTTACTTCCCCCGAGCATGATACAGGATTTCAATTCAGTTGTATGCCCTACTACACAATCATTCCCAACAAGCGTATCGCCTCTCAAATAGGCTCCCTGGCGGAGCTCTGTATTATCCCCGATAATAGCAGGACCTTTTATCAGTACACCGGGTTCTATAACTGTCCCTCTGCCAATGCGTATTCTATCATCCATTAGAACCGTGCCGGCATATATTATGCTTGCGCCTTCCAGAACTCTGCCGTCTTTATTTATTATGGGTTTCTTTTTTAACATATTTATATCAAAACCGGATTTAATAATTTCGCCATTATACATAACCACGGTTTTATTAATAACCGCTTCATTCTTTCTTAATTTAGAGACATTTGGTTCAATATGCCGCTCTATATATTTTTTAATTTCCTTCAGTGCATCCCATACATATTCAATATCGTAAAAAAGGTCCTTAAATTGAGTCTGGGAAAGATCAAAAAAATCTTCTGGTCTTAACATGTAAATGCTCCTCGTAAAAATTTTTATATTTTATTAGTTTTATTTTTTCTCTCTATATACTTTTTTTTAACATATGGAGAAGTCATACAGGATAATACACCGAAATAGTCAGGCTTAAAAGAAATTATACCGCCGGATTCCAATTTTAAAAAGCTGTTTTTATCCCTTCCGGGTCCGGCTTCCTTTATTCCCATAACTGTATGGTCACTGCTCTGGTCAATAATATATAAATCAGAGCTGCAGCAGTAAATATTTTTACTACTGACATCCTGCAGGCCCAGGGCCAGAATAATCTTATATGCCCTGTTATTTCTTTTTTTAACCTCAATTACTTGTGCTTCCAGAAGGAAGGTATCCGTAGAAGCCTTTTTTATAGGCCTGTAATCTACTGTGTTATGTCCAAGAAGTATAGCTTCTCCTATCCGTACGTGGTTGACCCCTTCAGGGACCAGATTTTTTTCAATTAAATTCCAGATACTTGAATTTCCACCTGATATAACCGGTATGTTTATCCCTGTAGTTTTCATAATCTCCTGCCGTAAATCAATAAGAATCTTTAAACTTTTAGGAACAGGGCCATTTTTAGCAATACACCTTGCATTTGTCCCCAGTCCATATAGTTCAACAGCCTTACAATCTTTTACCAGCTGCTTACAGAAGCTAACAACATCTCCGGGAAGCAGCCCTTCTCTCTCATCATCTGTTTCAACCATGACTATTACCCGGTGTTTTAAATTTTTTTTTCTGCAGGCGTTTTCAATTAGTTTTACTGTTTTTAACTGAGTATTTAAGCTGATGTCACAAATCTCAACCAGTCTTTCAACTTCATCCGGCATGGGACTTCGCAGCATTATAAGTACCTGTTTCTCGCCATAAAAGTTTCTTAATCTCTCAAGGTTTTCCAGCCGGCTGTCTCCAAAAGTCGTAATTCCGGAATTCTTCATTGCCTCTGCTATCTTTGTATCTCCTAATACACACTTGGTAACGCCAATAACGGAAATACCCGATTCAGAGCAATGTATTTGAATGATCCTGCTGTTATGGGATATTCTATCCAGATATATTTTTAGACAAGGATAATGCATTAAGAAAAGACTATTATCTTTTGGAGAACTGAGGTCTTTTTCTGGCTTTTTTGAGGCCATACTTTTTCCTCTCTTTAATTCTTGAATCCCTGGTTAAAAAACCTTCTCTTTTAAGTATGGTCCTGTATTCCTGATTTATTTCCAGCAGTGCTTTGGAAATACCATGGCACAGTGCCCCTGCCTGTCCTGATATTCCCCCTCTTGATAAATCTGCAATAACATCGTAAGCGTTTTCGGTATTTGTAATCTTAAAAGGTTCCATAATGATAGTTACAAGAGATTCTCTTTTAAAATATTCTTTAAAATCTCTTGAGTTTACCATAATCTTTCCTTCTCCGGGAACCAGTGTTACTCTTGCTATTGATTTTTTTCTCTTTCCGGTTGCATTATAAATTGCTTGATCTGTCAAATTGCTTCTCCTTTTTATAAATCGATTTTTTGAGGTTTCTGAGCACTATGCATATTTTCTTCACCTTTATATATCTTTAATTTCTTTAAGATTTTCCTGCCCAGGATATTATGCGGTAACATTCCTTTCACTGCATTTCTTATAACAAATTCGGGTGATTTCTCCATCTTTTTTTTCAGGTTTGTGACTTTGAGATTACCCACATATCCGGAATGCCTGTAATACTTTTTATCTTCTAATTTATTGCCTGTGACCTTTATTTTATCCGCATTTATGACAACCACAAAATCTCCACAATCTAAATGTGGAGTAAAAGTTGGTTTATTTTTACCCCTTAAAATCCTGGCTATTTGCGTACTCAGTCTTCCAAGATTTTTATCTTTGGCATCTATTAAATACCATTTTCTTTCAATTTCTTCATTTTTTAAATTAAATGTTTTCAGTCCTACATTTACCATAACTCCTCCTGTCCCCTAAATATTCAACTCCTGTGAGGAAAAGACCCTTTGCAGGTACTATCCCCCCGGTCAGATTTCTATTTCTTTTATTTAAAGCTTCCTGTATGCTTGCCGGCTCCCTCTGTCCTTTTCCTATCTCAAGTAAGGTCCCTACCATAATTCTAACCATATTATATAAAAAAGAATTTGCCGCTATCTTAAAGACGATTAAATCATCTTCTGTTTTTTCTACTGTAAATCTAAACACTTTCCTTATTGTATTATCTCCCAGACACTCCGGATTACAAAAAGACCCAAAGTCCTTTACTCCCACAAACATTTTTGCAGCTTTTTTCATAAGTCTTATGTTTAGTTTTTTGTTTACCAGAATGCTGTATTTTTTCAAAAAAACACTTTGATATTCTTTATTTACTACATAATAGCTGTATTCTCTTAAAGACGCATCCCTTCTTGCATCAAAAGAAGGACTTACTTTTTTAAGTTTTTTAATAACTATATCATCGGGGAGCAGACTATTAATAGACCACAGGATTCTGTAAATATCCAGTTCCCCGGCAGTATAAAAATTTACCACCTGATACCTGGCATGGACTCCCGCATCAGTTCTTCCGGCATATTTAAAATCAATTTTTTCATTTAATATTTTCGAAAGAACTTCTGTCAACTGCCCCTGTATAGTATTAATGCCACCTGGCTGTATCTGGAATCCACTGTAATCGGTCCCGTTATATTCCACAACAGCCATGTAGTTATTTACCATATTATGCAGTTTAAATTCATACTTTTCAAAATAACAAGAATTTAGTTTTATTTTTTAAGCAGTTCCATTATTACAAGTTGAGCACCGTCTCCGGATCTGTTTTTATATTTAATAATCCTTGTAAATCCGCTTGATCTATCATACATACCGGGGGATATTTCATTAAATAATTTCTGCACAGCTTCAGTGTTCCCCAATAACCTGATACAGTTCCTCCTGGCAGCCAGGTCATCTTTCTTGGCTATTGTTATTAATTTATCAACAAAACTCCTTATATACCTGGCCTTTGCTGATGTAGTTGTTATCTTCCCGCTATTAAATAACGAGATAGTTAAATTTCTCATAATTGCTTTCTGGTGGCTGGCGCTTCCGCCCAATCTTCTGCCTTTTTTCGGTATTACCATACTTTATTTCCCCTGCCTGTTATTTTTGTTTAAAAGATAATCCAAGTTCTTTTATTTTATCTTTTACTTCCTGAATTGATTTTTGCCCGAAATTTCTAATATCCAGGAGTTCATCCTCACTGTATTCAAGTAATTTTTCTACAGAATTAATTCCTTCTCTTTTCAGGCAATTATATGCCCTTACGGAAAGCTCCAGCTCTTCAATGGAAGGATACTCCTGCTTTGTGTCTTCCTCTTCAATTTCTTCAAATATCGGTTCATCTTTATTTTCCCTGTCGGAAAGATCTATAAGGAGTGCCATATAATCATTAATAATTTTAGATGCCTGGCTTAAAGCATCTTCCGGCTTTGCACTGCCATTAGTTTTTATATTTATTAGAAGTCTGTCAAAGTTAGTCATCTGGCCGACTCTTGTATTCTCTACTTTAAATTGGACCAGTTTTACCGGTGAAAATATTGTATCAACAGGTATTACTCCGATGGGTTCTCCTTCCACTGCATTTTCTTCGGCAGTTCTATAGCCTTTATCCTTCTCAATCCTTATTTCCGCATTTAATTTACCCTTTTTTGCAAGGGTGCAGATATACTCATCCGGATTCACTATTTCAACACCGGCAGTAAGCTTTATATCTGAAGCTTTTACATCTGCCGGTCCCTTTTTTTCAAGCTTCAGCAGTACTGGCTCGTCACCTTCCACACTGAAAACAACCCCTTTGAGGTTAGCAATGAATTCCAGCAAATCTTCTTTCATCCCCTCCAGAGTTGAGAATTCATGCATAATTCCATCAACTCTAACTCTTGTAATTCCTACTCCTTCTATGGATGAAAGCAGCACTCTTCTTATTGAATTACCCAGAGTGTGACCAAAACCTCTTTCTAAAGGCTCAATAATGAATTCACCCGAAAAATCATCTTTATGCTTAATGCTCACATTGGGTTTATGCATTTTTAGCAATTTATATCTACCTCCTAAAAAGAAAATCCAATTGAATATTTATATTACTTAGAATAAAGCTCTACTATTACCTGTTCATTAACAGGTACTTTTATTTCATCACGTTCGGGATACCTCAGAAGTTTGCCCTTTAAATTATCCAGGTCAACTTCTATATAATCAGGTATGGTGAGGCTCGCTCCGCTTTCTTTCGCTTCGACCACAGGCGTTATCTCTTTGCTGGATTCGGCTATGCTTATTTCATCTCCTTCTTTTAACTGATACGAAGGTTTATTAACTTTTTTCCCATTAACCGTGATATGCCCATGAGTAATTAGTTGTCTTGCCTGCGCCCTGGAAGTAGCAAGCCCCATTATGCAAAGGATACTATCAAGTCTCGTTTCCAGAAATTGAAGCAATATTTCCCCAGTGATTCCTTTTTTCTTTACTGCTTTTTTATAATAATTTCTAAACTGCTGTTCAAGTACTCCATAGTATCTTTTTGCTTTTTGTTTTTCTCTTAACTGTTTATAATATTCGGTTTCCATAAGCCTTCTTTTAGCTCTCTGGCCCGGGACAAAAGGTTTTTTTTCAAAGACGCATTTATCGGAAAAACATCTCTGGCCCTTTAAAAATAACTTTTCTCTTTCTCTTCTGCACTGTTTACAGGCAGGTTCTCTTCCTGTTGCCATTTATGATTACTCCTTGTTTAAAACTTTTTAAACTCTCCTCCTCTTGGGTGGTCTGCAGCCATTATGGGGTACCGGTGTTATATCTATTATATTGCCGATTTCTAACCCGGCTGCCTGAAGAGACCTTACTGCAGTCTCTCTTCCTGATCCTACACCCTTAACTCTAACATCTACTCTAGCAACTCCGTGCTCTTTTGCAGTTCTGGCTACTGCCGTAGCAGTTATTTGCGCAGCAAAGGGTGTGCTTTTTCTGGAACCTTTAAAGCCCTGACCTCCGGCGCTGCCCCAGGCAATAGTATTACCATCCAAATCTGTAATATTTACAATCGTATTATTGAAAGTAGATTGAATATGCGCAATACCGTATGGTATATTTTTTCTCTCTTTGCTCTTTACTCTTCTTTTACCGGTTATTTTCTTTGCCAAGTTTGCCTCCCCTGAATTTTATTAAGGTTTTCCCTTCTTTATTCCGACACTTCTTTTCTTACCTTTTCTGGTTCTGGCATTAGTATGAGTCCTCTGTCCTCTAACCGGCAGCCCTCTCTTATGCCTGATACCTCTGTAAGAATTTACTTCAATCAATCTTTTTATGTTCTGATTTACTTCTCTTCTAAGATCTCCTTCAATTGTATAATTATTTTCTATATACTCTCTTATCTTTACTATTTCTTCCTCACTGAGATCTTTAGCCTTTATATTCTTATCAATATTTAATTCTCCAAGTATTTTTTCTGCCGTTGACCTGCCCACTCCAAATATATAAGTCAAAGATATACAAATATGTTTATCATTTGGTATGTCTACACCTGAAATCCTTACCAATTAAAACCTCCTTAACCCTGTCTTTGCTTATGACGCGGATTTTTACAAATAATAATAACTTTTCCTTCTCTTTTTATAATCTTACAGCTTTTACATATTTTTTTAACTGATGGTTTTACTTTCATTTTTACTCCCTCTTTCCATCAACTTCTCACTAATTTTTACCATCTTAAAAAACTTGACTTAATATTATAAATATATTTAAATAATTATTTTTTTCTAAAAATAATTCTTCCCCTGCTTAAATCATAAGGAGATATTTCAACTTTAACTTTATCTCCGGGTAAAATTTTTATATAATGCATCCTCATTTTACCCGATATATGCCCGAGCACCCTATGACCATTATCAAGTTCAACTTTAAACATAGCATTTGGAAGTGCTTCTAGAATAATCCCTTCGGCTTCTATTATGCTTTCTTTTTTAGAAATTTTAAAACCTCCGAATTAATATTTTAAAATAAAAATAGCGCAAATAAGTAGACTACCAAAAATTTTTTATCATGTCTATAAAATTTTTAATAATTAATACTTTTCAAACCCTTGTTAATATCACAGGACCATCCTTGCATATTGCTACCGTATCTTCAAAATGGCATGAAAGTTTTCTGTCCTGTGTTATAACAGTCCATAAATCGCTTAATATTTCTACCTCGCTGCTGCCCTGATTTAACATGGGTTCAATAGCCAGAACCATGCCCTCTCTTAAAATCGGTCCCTGCCCCGGAGGTCCATAATTTAATATCTGAGGGTCTTCGTGCATTTCCCTGCCAATTCCATGACCTACAAAATCTTTTACTACTGAAAAGCCGTCTCTTAATGCTCTATTTTCAATTATATTTGATATATCCGATAATCTGTTGCTAATTTTACATTTCTCCAAGCTCATATCAAGCGCCTCTCTGGTAGCATTCCACAACTTTTCAGCAATTTTACTTACTTTACCGACTTTATAGGTCCGCGTTGCATCCCCGTAAAATCCTTTGAATTTTACACCAATATCTATAGAAACCAGATCCCCGTCCTTTATAACTCTCTTGCTGGGAATCCCATGGACTACCTGTTCGTTTATAGATGCACAGACACTGCTCGGAAATGGTTTTGCACCAAATCTTCCAACATAACCCTTAAAAGCAGGAGCAGCATTTTCACTGATTATAACTTCCTCAGCTACCCTATCTATATAATAAGTAGTAATACCGGGCCTTATAATTTCCTCAATTTTCAATAAAACTCTGGCTACAATTTTACCGGCTTCCCTCATTATCTTTATTTCATCTGCCGTTTTGCATATTATCATAAAATCTTTAATATCCTTTCAGTGACCTCTTGGGCTTTACCGGAACCATCAACGTTTATGAGCAATCCTTTGTCGGAATAAAAATCAATAAGAGGAATGGTTTCTGATTCATATATTTCCAGTCTATGTTTAATAACTTCCGTATCATCATCTTTTCTCTTTAACAGGTCACCGCCGCATTCGGGGCATTTTTCTGATTCTTTATAGTTATTAGAACTAAATATACTTCCGCAGATGTTGCATACTTTCCTGCTGTTCAATCTATTAACAATTTCATCTTCGCTGACAATTATATTAATTACTTTATCTAATTTAATGCCCAACTCATCTATCATTTTTGAAAACATTTTTGCCTGTTTTAAATTTCTTGGGAAACCATCCATTAAAAACCCTTTTTTTGTTCTGCTGCTACTTATTCTATTCTTTATTATTTCAATTATAAACTTGTCCGGAACCAGTTTTCCGCTCTCAACAAATTTTAATACCTTTTTCCCTAATTCGGTACCTTTTTTAATTTCATATCTTAAAATATCTCCAGTTGAAATATGAGGTATGTCAAATTTAAGAGAAATTGCGTTTGCCTGTGTTCCTTTTCCCGCACCCGGTGCTCCGAGTAAGATTATTCTCATTTCAAAAATCCTTCGTAATCCCTCATAGTAAGTTGAGATTCAAGCTGTCTCATGGTATCCAGTGCAACACCCACAGCAATAATTATTGACGTACCGCCAAACCTGAAGGGTATCCCCATATAATCAATTAATACTTCAGGAAGAAGAGCAACTATTGCCAGGAATATTGCACCCGGAAGTGTTATCCTGTTTAAAATATTGGTTAAATAATCTGAAGTATTTTTCCCCGGCCTCAAACCTGGAATAAATCCTCCATATCTTCTTAAGGTGTCTGCGGTATCCAGAGGATTAAAGGTAATCGCAGTATAGAAATAAGCAGATATAATTATAAGAAGAGTATATGTAATAGCATAAATCGGATTTATTCTGCCCTCTATGGTGGGGCTAAGAGAATTTGCAATTGATTGGATCCATCTTACCGGTACGAATTGCGCAATTGTTGTGGGGAAAAGTACTACCGATATAGCAATTATTATAGGCATTACTCCCGATTGATTAACTTTAAGCGGTATATAGGTACTCTGCCCACCGAAAACCTTCCTGCCTACAACTCTCTTTGCATACTGAACGGGAATCTTCCTCTCGCCCTGCTGGATAAGTATTATGGCAACAATTATGCCAATGGCAAAAATTACAAAAAGCGCCAAAAAGAAATAATTTGTGCCTCTTAACCTGAATAAACTTATAAATTGACCCGGTATTCTTGAAATAATATTGGCAAAAATTAGAAGAGAAATTCCATTTCCTATTCCATGGATATTTATTAATTCACCCAGCCACATTATTACTGTTGTCCCGGCAGTTAATGTTAAGATAATTAAACTGACATACATAAAATTAAATATGGGTATGGCTCCAAAATTTTTAAAGGAAAAAACCATTGCCGTAGACTGCATGAGGGCAAGGCCCACAGTCATATATCTCGCTATCTGATTTATTCTTCTTCTACCCAGTTCTCCTTCTTTTGACAGCTGTTCCAGTTTGGGAATTACCACCTGAAGAAGCTGTAATATAATAGTAGCCGTGATATAAGGCATAATACCAAGAGAAAATACTGCAAATTTCCCAAGCGCTCCTCCCGAAAACAGGTCCATCATACCCAGTATTCCAGTTTCAACCTGCTCCAGAATCTTTGCTGCATCAACGCCGGGTACTGTTAAATTTGCACCGAATCTATAAAGGGCTAAAATACCTATTGTAAAAAATATTCTATTACGTATTTCTTTAATCTTGAAGGCATTTATTAAAGCCCTTAACATTAAACCACCTCTGCTTTTCCGCCAACTTTTTCAATTTTACTTATGGCACTCTTACTAAAATAATTAGCTTTTACGGTTAATTTTTTTGTAAGTTCGCCATTACCCAGTATTTTTACAGGATTGGATTTTTTTGCTATCAGTCCATTCTTTTCTAAAAAATCATAATCAATAACGCTACCATCCTTATACTTCTCTAACTGCCCTATATTTATAAGATTATTTACCTTTTTCCGGGTATTTTTAAAACCTTTAAGATGCGGCAATCTTCTCTGAAGGGGCATCTGCCCGCCTTCAAATCCTATTCTGGTCTTACCTCCGGATCTTGAGAGCTGACCTTTGGTACCTCTTCCGCTGGTAGTCCCGTGACCGGAGCCACTCCCTCTGCCTACTCTTTTTCTCTTCTTTATAGATTCAGGAGATCTTATATCACAGAGTTTCACTATTTTCTCCTCCCGGATTTATACAAATTATTAATATTAATTAGTTTTTGTTATTAATTAATTTCCTGGTCTGTTTTCCTTAAAGCCTCTATCTGCTCGGGTAACTTAAGCATCTTTAAACCTTTAACAGTTGCATTAACTATATTTATAGCATTGGCACTTCCCAATGACTTTGTGAGGATGTCCTTCACGCCGGCGAGTTCCATAATTATTCTTACAGGTCCACCGGCTATTACTCCCTTTCCATGCGAAGCCGGTTTCATAAAAACATGACCTGCTCCAAACCGCCCGTCAATCGGATAAGGTATTGTCCCTTTAACCATTGGTACTTTAAACATATTTTTTTTAGCATTGTTAATACCCTTTTGTATTGCGGTAGAAACCTCATTGGCTTTACCAAAACCAACTCCTACCATACCATCCATATTGCCTACCGCAACCAGGGCACTGAAGCTAAATCTTCTACCGCCCTTTACTACTTTAGCTACTCTATTTATTTTTATTACTTTTTCAGCTAATTCTGTATCTTTAGAAAGTTCAATCACTAAACATCCTCCTTGGAAATAAGGTTAAAATTTCAATCCGCCTTTCCTTGCACCCTCGGCCAGGGCTTTTACCCTTCCATGGTATTTATAACCGCTTCTATCAAAAATAACTTCACTTATTTTTTTCTTTTTTGCTATTTCAGCCAGGGCTTTGCCGGTTCTGAAGCTTATATCTATTTTCCCCTTATCTTCCTTTTTAATTTCAATATTTTTACTTGATATGCCTGCGAGTGCAGCACCGGTGCTGTCATCTATTATCTGTCCGTAAATATATTTATTGCTGCGGTAAACAGCAAGCCTCAGGCGGCTGCTTCTACTTTTGACTTTATACCTGTTCCTTAGTTTTCTCCTTAAGCTTTTATCTTTTCTTTCAACTTTGCTTTTCATTAGATCTCCTGTAAAAATTTTAAGTGCCGGAAGTAGTAGTTGCTGTTTTGCCAACTTTTCTTTTTATCACTTCATCCTCATATTTTATGCCTTTACCCTTATAAGGCTCTGGTTCTCTTATACTCCTGATTTTTGCAGCAATTTGTCCAACTATCTGTTTGTTTATTCCTTTGATTATTACTGTTGTATTATCAGGAACATCAAAAGTTATCCCATCCGGAGTATCTATTATTACCGGGTTTGAATAACCGGCAGATATTTCCAGCTTATCCCCTTTTTTAATAGCTTTATAGCCTACTCCGACTATTTTTAGTGTTTTACTGAAGCCATCTGTTACACCTATAACCATATTATTAATAAGACTTCTATAAAGCCCGTATTTAGCTCTATCTTCATTACTTTTTGATACTGGGATAACAACCAATTTTTTATCTTCTATATTTAATTTAATAGAAGCTTTATCATACTTTAAAGAAAGCTCTCCCGAGCCACCTTTTATATTAATATTATCTCCATCTATTTTAACCTCTACACCATCCGGTATATCAACAGGTTTTTTTCCTATTCTTGACACCTTTAACTCACCTTTCTACCATATAAAGCATATTACTTCTCCGCCGGTTTGCTGTTTCTTGGCATCTCCATCAGTAAGCACCCCTTTTGACGTAGATAATATGACTGTTCCCAATCCACCAAGTACCTTCGGGATTTCATCCTTTTGTGCATAAACTCTAAGTCCTGGTTTACTTATTCTCTTAAGTCCGCTTATGCTGCACTTTTTATCTTTGCCATATTTTAAATATATTTTAATTGTGCCGCCGACACCCTCGTCTTTACGGATTTCATAGCTTTTTATATAACCTTCTTTACCTAATATTTCTGCTATTTCAGCTTTAAATTTTGAATACGGTATGTTAACGCTATCAATTTTAGCGATACAGCCATTCCGTATCCTTGTTAACATATCTGAAACAGGATCAGTAACTCCCGACATAAATCCTCCTTTTACCAGCTGGACTTGGTCAGTCCAGGAATTTTTCCCTCATGCGCCAGTTCTCTAAGGCAAATTCTGCATAACCCGAACTTTCTATAAAAAGCTCTGGGTCTGCCGCATCTGAAACATCTGCTATATTTTCTTGTTTTATATTTAGATTCTCTCTTCTGTTTCTCTATAAGTGATTTCTTAGCCAATAGATATCTCCTTACAAATTTAAAAATTTTTTATTTTTTAAATGGAAATCCAAATTCCTCCAATAAAAATTGGGCTTCTTCATTACTTTTTGCAGTTGTTGTTATAGTTACATTCATGCCTTTCACACTTAAAATACTGTCATAATTTACTTCCGGGAAAATTAGCTGCTCTTTTATTCCAACAGTATAATTTCCGTGACCATCAAAACTTTTTTTAGAAAGACCTCTAAAATCCCTGATTCTGGGGATTGCTACATTCAGCAGCCTATCTAAAAACTCGTACATTCTATTTCCCCTTAATGTAACCATACACCCGATTGGATTCCCTTCTCTAACTTTAAAACTTGCGATTGATTTTCTTGCTTTAGTTATCACGGGCTTCTGCCCCGTAATAATAGCAAGTTCCTGACTTGCAGTTTCTAATTCTTTTATATTTTGTGTCGCAGAGCCTACGCCCATATTAATGCATATCTTTTCTATTCCAGGAACTTCCATGACATTTTTAAACTTATATTCTTTTAACATCCTGGGAATAATTTCTTTTATATATTTTTCTTTCAATCTAGGTCTCATTAATAATCACCCGAATATTTTAAATTTGCTGTTTACACTTCCTGCATATTCTTACTTTTACGCCTGATTCTTTAACCTCAAAACCAACCCTTACAGCTTTAGCGCAATTAGGACAGACCAGTTTAACATTGGAAATCATAACAGGTCCTTCTTTCTTAATAATGCCGCCGGGCTTACTCTGGTCTTTCTGTCTGGTATGTTTTTTTATAATATTAACACCTTCAACATATAACCTGTTTTCAGCAGCCTCTATCCGGAGTACTTTTCCGGTTTTTCCTTTATCTTTCCCTTTTATTATTTCTACTTTATCATTTTTTTTTATCTTCAACATTTTTTAAGCCTCATTAATCTTTTAAACTAAATTACTTCAGGCGAGAGTGAAATTATCTTCATAAAGTTTTTATCTCTAAGCTCTCTTGCCACAGGACCGAATATTCTTGTTCCCCGTGGGTTATTCTGTTCATCAATAATAACCGCTGCATTATCATCAAACCTTATATAAGAGCCGTCTACCCTTCTGAATGTCTTTTTTGACCTCACAAGTACAGCTTTTACAACATCACTTTTTTTTACCACTCCTCCGGGGTTTGCATCTTTTACAGCAGCAACGAATATATCCCCGACACGTGCGTATCTTTTTCTCGAACCACCCAGTACTTTGATACATTGGATTTCACGTGCTCCTGTATTGTCAGCTACATTTACCCTGCTTTCAGTTTGAATCATTTCTAAATCCTTCTTTACTCAGCTTTCTTGACTATTTCTACCAGCCGCCAGCACTTGGTTTTACTTAAGGGCCTGGTTTCAGAGATTTTTATCACATCACCCATTTTGCAATTACCTCCCGGATCATGCACCTTAAATTTCTTCACTTTTCTCAAAATTTTCTTATATAAAGGGTGCTTATAATAAGATTCTACTGCTACAACAACCGTCTTATCCATCTTATCACTTACCACAGTCCCCACTTTTATTTTTACTTTTCCTCTTTCCAAAAATCCCCCTTTATTACTTTGTGCTTGCTTTCTTTGCGTTTATCTTCTTATTTTTCCTACTGGTTTTTTCACTATTATACGCATTTGTTTTATTTAGTTCTTTTTCTTTAATCAAGGTTTCTATCCTTGCGATATCTTTTCTCAAGTTACGTATTTTTACGGGACTTTCCAATTGTCCCGTAGCTTTTTGAAACTTTAAATTAAAAAGACTTTTTTTAATTTCTAAAAGTTTTGCTTCTAATTCTTCTTTAGTTTGTTCTCTTATTTCTCTTATTTTCATTTCTTATTCACTAGTTTAAAGTTCCTCGTAAATAAATTTAGTTTTTATAGATAATTTATTAGAAGCTAATCTAATTGCTTCTTTCGCAACTTCCATACTAACACCCGAAATTTCGAATAATATCTTACCGGGCTTAACTACAGCTACCCAGTTTTCCGGGGCACCTTTTCCTCCACCCATACGGGTTTCAGCAGGTTTTTTAGTCACTGGTTTGTGGGGAAAAACATTTATCCATACCTTTCCTCCCCTTTTTATATATCTGGTTAGAGCTACTCTCGCAGCCTCTAACTGCCGACTTGTTAACCAGCCAGATTCAAGTGCCTGCAGTCCATACTCTCCAAAAGAGAGCTTCGTACCACCTCTTGCTCCACCCTTCATTTTGCCTCTTTGAACTTTTCTATATTTCACACGTTTTGGCATTAACATTGCCGCCATAAATATCTCCTAACTCTTAACCTCTTCAGCCACTTTTTTCTCTTTTCCCGGCTGCTTTCCTTTTTGTATTTCTTCCACGTCCAGTATAATATCTCCCATATATATCCATACCTTAACCCCGATCTTTCCGAATGTTGTATTGGCTTCAGCAAATCCATAATCAATATCCGCTCTTAAGGTATGAAGCGGGACTCTTCCTTCTCTATACCATTCGGTTCTGGCCATTTCTGCTCCGCCCAATCTTCCTGCACACTGGACTCTTATACCCTTTGCTCCTGCCTTCATACATAATGAAACGGCTTTTTTCATAGCTTTTCTAAAACTAACCCGTCCTTCTAGCTGTGAAGCGATTCCTTCAGCCACTAATTTCGCAATAAGCTCGGGTTTCTTTATTTCCATTATATTCAACTGAATAATACTACCTGTTTTTTTCTCTATTAAAGCTCTGATATCATTAATAGTCGCCCCTCTTCTTCCAATGACTACACCCGGTTTTGAAGTATACATATCAACTTTTACTTCTTCTTCTGTTCTTTCAATTTCAATTTTTGAAATCCCTGCATTTCCAAGCTGTTCTTCTATTATATTTCTTATAACAATATCTTCTTTGACAAACCGGGCATAATCTCTTGTAGCAAACCACCTGGATTGCCAGCTTTTATTAATTCCGATTCTAAGCCCATTAGGATTTACCTTTTGACCCATTCTTAATCCTCCTTCTCTTTTCCATCAGATACATAAACCGATAGATGGGCAGTCCTTTTCTTTATTCTGGTGGCTCTGCCTCTGGCTCTTGGTTTAAACCTTTTTAATGTTGGTCCTTCATTTACCAGTATCTTTAAAATAAATAAATCTTCCTCTTTCATTTTATGGTTTTCTGTTGCATTTGCTACTGCGCTCTGTATCGCTTTTTTTACTACAATTGCCGCTCCCTTAGGTGTTAAAGATAATATATCTATTGCATCCTCTACAGGTTTTGATTTTATCATGTCAACAACATATTTTATTTTTCTTGGCGATATTCTTATGTATTTCTCAACAGCCTTCGCTTCCAAATCTCTAACCTCCTTTTCTAACCGCTGTAAACCATTTTATTTATTAACAGTGGTAACCTTCTCACTTTTCCCTTTATAGACATGCGGTCTTATAGATCTTGTTGGTGCAAACTCTCCCAGCTTATGCCCGACCATAGACTCCGATATAAAAACCGGGATATGTCTTCTGCCATCATAAACAGCTATAGTATGGCCAACCATTTCCGGGAAAATAGTTGAGCTTCTGGACCAGGTCTTTAAAATCTTCTTTTCTCCTGATTCATTTAGTTCACTTATTTTTTTTAATAATTTTTCCTCTATAAAAGGCCCCTTCTTTAAAGACCGTGACACTTTTGCCCTCCTCTAAATATAAGAGTTAATTAATCTACTTATTTCTTCTCCTGATTATATATTTATCAGTTTGATTATTTTTCTTTCTGGTTCTATAGCCCAGCGTAGGTTTACCCCAGGGAGTAACAGGATTTCTTCCGGAACTTTTATTTTTACCTTCTCCTCCGCCATGAGGATGATCTACGGGATTCATTGCCGTTCCTCTAACTGATGGTCTTACTCCCAGCCATCTTTTCCTTCCTGCTTTACCCAGCTTAATTATTTCATGTGTTGTATTTCCAACCTGTCCGATACATGCTCTGCAATTCAATCCAATCAGCCTGACTTCACTTGATGGAAGTTTAACACTGGCATATTCTCCTTCTTTTGCAAGAAGCTGGGCATTTGCTCCTGCAGATCTTGCCAGTTCCGCTCCTTTACCTTCCTTTAGTTCTATATTGTGTATTATTGTCCCAATCGGAATATTTTTTAACGGTAACGCATTACCTGCTTTAATATCAACTTTTTCTCCCGACATTATAATATCTCCGACCTTTAATTTCAGAGGTGCAATTATATAGCTTTTTTTACCATCCCTATAACTAAGTAAAGCAATCCTGGCGCTTCTATTAGGATCGTATTCAATTGCTTCCACGCGGGCCGGAATATCATCCCTTAATCTCTTATAGTCTATAATTCTATATAATCTTTTATGTCCCCCGCCGCTGTGCCTTCTTGTAATCCTGCCATTGCTGTTCCTTCCGGCATCTCTTTTTAAAGATCTGGTCAGGGATTTTTCCGGTCTTTTCTTTGTCAAAACCGAAAAATCCGAAACTGTTCCAAATCTTCTTCCGGGAGAACTAGGTTTATATTTTTTAACAGCCAACTTTAATACCTCCAGACAAAATTACACAGATTCAAAAAAATCAATCTTATCTTTTTTACTCAGAGTAACCACAGCTCTTTTCCTGCGTGAACTCGTACCTATTGATCTGCCAAGTCTCTTTGGCTTTGATTTAATATTTATAGTACTTATTTTTAAAACTTTAACCTTGAAAATATCTTCAATAGCTTTTTTTATTTCAGTCTTTTTTGCCCTGATATCAACAAAAAACGAGTATCTTTTATTTTGAACTCCGGCATAACTTTTTTCCGATACGACCGGAGAGAGTATTATATCCCTGGAATCTTCCATTACTTAGACCTCTCTATGAAATCATTCAATGAACTTTTTGTAAAAACTATATAATCCGCTATTAACATAATATAAGCATTCAAACCTTTAGAACTTCCCACCATAACATTTTGTATATTTCTGAAAGATTTTACCTCATTATTATCAAGATTATCGAAAACAATTAATACTTTATTTCTATCCAGATTAAGTTTCTTAAGCATTACGGCCGCTTTTTTAGTTTCCGGAGTCTCAAATTCCATCTTATCCAGTACAATAATTTTCTTATCTTTAAATTTCTCTGATAATGCCATTAATTTAGACTGCCTTACTACTTTTTTATTTAGCTTAAAAGAATAATCCCGCGGCGTGGGACCAAAAACTACTCCTCCGCCTTTCCATAACGGAGACCTTATTGTACCGGCCCGGGCGTTTCCTGTACCTTTTTGTCTCCAGGGTTTTTTACCTCCGCCTCTTACCTCGCTCCTATCTTTGGTTTTATGTGTACCGGATCTTAAGGAAGCAAGATATCTTCTGATTTCCTGGTATAATATCTCGGAATTCACCTTCTTTTTTACCAGTTCATCTGATATATTGATTTTTTCTAACTCCGTACCCTTCGTATCTATAACACTCAGACTACCCATCTAATTCTCCTAAAAAACAATAATCCATTAAATTTTCCTTAAAAAAATAAGACTGCCCCTGGCACCAGGGACACTGCCCTTAATTAAAATTAAATTTTGTTCTTCAATAATATCAACTATCTCCGAGCCGCTGATCGTAACTTTTTTGTTACCTATCCTACCGGGCATTTTTTTCCCTTTTGCTATTCTTGAAGGAGTAGCACACATACCAACCGAACCCGGTATTCTATGAGAATGAGAACCGTGCGACATCCTTCCTCTGTGAAAACCATACCTCTTTATTACTCCGGCAAACCCTTTGCCTTTGTTGTTTCCAGTTATTTTTACCTTATCTCCTATTTTAAAAATCTTTAGGTCCAGACTATCTCCGGGTTTGTATTCCCGGTCAAATTCGTCCACTCTGATTTCTCTCAAATATCTTTTTAAATCCACCTTATTTTTAATAAATTCCCCTTTATGCGGTTTGATGGCTTTCTTTTCCTTAATTTTACCAAATCCTATTTTCAGGGCATTATATCCATCTTTTTTTTCATCTTTAACCTGGATTACTACACATTGCTCGGCTTCTATTGCCGTTACGTAAAGCGCATTTCCTTTTTCATTAAATATCTGAGTACATCCAAGTTTTTTACCATATATCGCATTTACCATTTTTACGTCACTTTCCAGAAAACATTTTCTCTTTTTTTAAATTAAGATTTTATTTCAATACCCACTCCGGCAGGTAAACTCAATCTCATAAGCAGATCTACTGTTTTTGGAGTAGGGTCAATAATATCTATAAGTCTTTTATGCGTTCGTATTTCAAAATGTTCTCTTGAGTCTTTATTTACATGAGGAGACCTTATAACACAGTATACATTTTTTTTATTGGGCAGCGGAATTGGGCCAGAAACTCTTGCACCTGAGTTTTCTACGGTCTCCACTATTTTTTTTGCTGAACGATCTATTACTTCATTATCATAAGCTTTTAATTTTATTCGAATTTTCTGACCTAACTTACCTGCTGTCATTATTTTTCCTCCAGCTCTTTATTACTTCTCTTCTTCCTTATTCCAGTATCTTTGTAACACTGCCTGCTC
>CAZLME010000006.1:0-25532 GCA_964560595.1 uncultured Actinomycetota bacterium | reverse complement strand
ACAAATATTCCTGTCAATATTGCTCTACTTTCGTCAACAGATGCGGCTTTCTGGACCCTGGACACAAGATTTTTCAGCTTATCCAGACTAATCTTTATTTGCCTCTCTTTTTTTATTTCTGGAAAACCCGGATATTCTCCAAGGGGCAACGTGTTTAATGTAAAAAAAGCATTTTCACATGTTATTTTTACCTGGTTTGTGCTCTTGTCCAGTTCAAGATCTATTTTAGATTCTTTCAGGCTCTTTAAGATGTTTGTAAAAATTCGCGCCGGCACCACTGCTTTTCCTTCACTATATACTTTTACGGGTATAGAGCTTTTTATGCTAGTTTCCAGGTCTGTGCTATATATTGTCAATTTCTTGCCTGTGTCAATCATGATCCCGTTTAAAATAAGCGAAGAAGCTTTTGGGTTTATTGCTTTACTTACCAACAATACTGTGTCAAGAAGATTATTTTTTGTTGTTTGAAACTTCATTTTATCCTCTCCGGGTGTATTTAAAATATATTTATATTTTATTATATATAGTATTTAATTTAAATAGCTAGTAGTAACCATAAGGGCTGTTTAAAATGTTAATAAGTAATAAAAATGGTTGCATATAATAAAAAATACAAAAATCAATGTTGATAAAAAAGTTTTGTCCTGTTTAAAACCAAGCAATTATAAACAAACTTTATTATTGTAAAAATAATAGCCAGGTTATTAACAATAAATAGAACAAAATACTAAAAAAAACAACACTTATAAACAAATTATTAACAATTATTAAGACGGGTTTTTAATCTTGTTTGTTATCTCCTGTATCTGCATATATACGGTTCTATCCGTGTTAATAAGACCAGCTATTTTTGAGATAGCGTAAATAACCGTAGAATGATCCCGATTCCCAAAAGATTTTCCAATACTTGGTAAAGAGCTGCTTGTTAGCTCTCTTGACAAATACATCGCAAGCTGGCGCGCATGTGATATAAATTTATTTCTTTTAGCGCTTAATATATCATTAATGGGTATAGAGAAATATCTTGATATTTCTTTAATAATTGTCTGTATGCTTGTTTTGTGTTCCCCGTCGTCGGGCAATATGTCTTTAAGGATATTTTTAGATATCTCCAGATCTGGTTTTGATTTTGTTAAAGAGGCAAATGCAACTATTCTGGTAAGAGAGCCCTCAAGCTCCCTTATGTTTGATGAAATTTTTTCGGCTATCAGGCTTAATATATCATCTGAAACAGAAATCCCTTCTCTTTCAGAATATTTTTTTAATATTGCAAGACGGGTTTCAAAATCAGGAGGTTTAATGTCTGTTACGAGACCCCACTCAAATCTGGACCTTAACCTCTCTTCCAGGGTGGAGATATTTTTTGGGGGCCTGTCGCTTGATAGAACAATCTGCCGGTTGGTGTCGTGTAAAGCGTTAAACGTGTGGAAGAACTCCTCCTGGCTTGCCTCCTTATCCTCAAGAAACTGTATGTCGTCTACAAGCAAAACATCGTTATTTCTGTAACTCTCCTTAAATACAAATATGTTTTTGTATCTTAAAGCGTTGATAAAATCATTTAAGAACCTTTCGGCTGATACATATTTTATGGTTTTATCGGGATAAAGCTGTTGAGTATATTGACCGATTGCATGTAAAAGGTGCGTTTTACCAAGACCCACACCGCCGTAGATAAAGAGAGGGTTATATGTTTTACCCGGTTTTTCACTAACGGCAAGAGAAGCGGTACAGGCGAATCTATTGCTGTTACCAACGACGAATGTGTCAAAAGTATATTTAGTGTTGAATGACGACACCCTGGTTTTTAAATTTATAGTACTATTATTTCTAAGATTTTTATCGGGGTATTCTTCATAAATATAATCGGTATTTTTGTTATCCAGGGGTACTGTAATTATTTTTATTTTATACGAATTATTTGTAACCTTTTTTATTGATTCTGATAGAAGGCTTGAATATCTGGATTCAAGCCATTCTTTTGCAAAAGAGCTGCCAACCGAGATAGTTAAGCAGTTTTTTTTTAAAGATAGTGGAGTTATATTTTCAAACCAAGCCTTGTATGTAGGAAGGTTAATCTTATTTTTTATATCTTCAAGAGTATTTTTCCAGATGTTCTGTAGATCCGCCATAATACTCTTATATTAAATATTATTTGAATAATATTCAAGATATTTTATGCCTTTTTTGGACAATTTTCTTTTACCGCTCTTGCCTGATATTAATAGTTTGTTTTTTTCAAGATAAATTAATTCTCGATATGAAGTTGAAAGACTCAGGCCAAGCTCTCTTGCAATGGTTGAGGGGCCGGCTTCATCAAGTTCCAAAATTACAAAGAGAATTTTATTATTTCTATCTGAAAGCATTATGTTATCAAACTTATAGATATCCCCTGTTTGGATTTTTTCTTTAGGAACACCGGTTTCAGACAAGCTTTTTTCCGGCCCTGTATTTAAGCTGTGGGAATCGCCGTTCTTAACAGGCTGATCTAATTTTAAAGATATAACTGTCCCCCTTTTTATATTGTCTTTGACATCAATTGATCCGCCGGAAAAAGTAATGGTTTCTTTTACTATCGGGAAACCTGAACCTACCCCCCTGATATATTCTTTCATTTTACTGGTTGCAGAAGTATATCCGGGAAGAAAAGCCTTTTCCTTATCTTCGATTCCCGGTCCCTGGTCTGAAATAATTATGTGATTTCCCTTATCAAGCACAGTAACAACAACTTCCTTAAAATCGGCATGTATGAGATTTTCTATTATTTCTCTTATTATAGTATAAGGAATATTCCCCCCGGCTTCGTGAGACAGATTGTAAGTCCTTTGAGATGTTTCGTTTATAAAGTTTTTAACGTTATCAAAATCAATGTGAACAACTCTGGGTATACTGCGCATGTTATCATAAACAGCAATTCTCACTGATAATGCTATTTGGTGTTTACCGTAGTTTTTTGTGCCGGTATTATTATCTAATTTGATATTATTATCAGTCATAATTAAATAAATTCTAAAGGCATAATGTTTTTATTGTTATCAAATATTTTAAAAAGGCCCGGTGCTTTTCATTTTCTTTCCAGCAGGTTAAGTTTTCAACATATAAATAATAATATTTTAATAGGGAAAAAGCTACAAGATTTTATAATAGAGCGACATACATGTAACCTTTTGACATATAATATGGTGTAATTTTTTAAGTTTTCAACAGTTTTTTCAACAGCTGTTGAAAAGTTTATAAAATCTTGAAAGGGCTTTACAAAAGTACACTAAAAAACAAGGAAGAAATCCAGATTTTCCAAAAGAGGTTTTTTGGTAGAACACTTGTTTGAAAAAAAATAATAAATGTCTAAAATTTATATAATAAGTTAAAAAACACATACTGCCACTAACAGTATAATCTTGATATTAAAAAGATTAAAATGTATAATCAACTACCTGATTGAAAATGATAAAATATATACTAGTCAGGTAAAAAATGAAAAGGACATTTCAACCAAACGTTAGAAAGCGAAAAAAGAATCATGGCTTTATGGCCAGAATGAAAACTAGGGCTGGCAGGGCTATTATCGCCCTCAGAAGAAAAAAAGGAAGAAAGAAGCTATCAGCTTAAAAGTATAAAGGAAGATAAGTATTAAATTTCAAACGCTTAAAAGAAAAGATGATTTTTCAAGGCTAATAAAAGAAGGGATTTATAAGAAAGATAAAGATCTAACAATATATTTAATTAAAAACCCTGGAAATGATTATTGCTTGAGAATTGGGTTTATAATAAGTAAAAGAACAGGCGGAGCGGTTTTAAGAAATAAAATTAAGAGAGTCATAAAAGAGACTCTAATAGAAAGCAAAATAGAAATTTGTGGCGGTCTGGATATTTTATTTAAGATAAATAAAGATATTTGCAGTATTAATTTACGAGAATTAAAAAAAAGACTACAAGACTATATGGTTCCATGCCCCGGCAACCGTTTTAAGCAATAATAATTTATTATCTTTTTTAACTGTGAAACGACTATTATTATTTTTGATAAGAGCTTATAAGAAATATATCTCACCAATACTGCCAAAGAGCTGCAGGTTTTACCCAACCTGTTCGGAATATGCAGTAGATGCGATAAGCAAATATGGCGTATTAAAAGGTAGTATAAAATCTATGTATAGAATACTACGATGCAATCCATTTAATAAGGGCGGGTATGACCCTGTAAAATGATGAAAAGGAAGGTATGATAAATTGGCACAATTTTTACAACTACTTAGACCAATACAAAACATATTAGAATATATAGTAATTTTTCTGTATAAAAATGTGATTGGAAATTATGGTGTAGTTATAATACTTCTAACAATTATAGTAAGATTAGTGCTAGTCCCATTAACCATAAGCCAGACTAAATCAATGGCTAAAATGCAGAAGCTGCAGCCAGAGCTAAAAGAATTGCAGAAAAAATATAAGGACGACAAGCAGAAACTACAGGAAGAGACCATGGAATTCTATAAGAAAAATAATGTCAATCCCCTTGCGGGCTGCCTGCCGCTGCTTTTACAGATGCCAGTATTTTTTGCGTTGTTCCAGGCTTTAAGAAATCCCTCGGAGATTGTAACAAGCGTGCTGGGAAATTTTTCTTTAAATGGGATATCCAGTGGAATAAGAACAGGCCTGACCGGAATGATGCAGGGTGTGGATTTTAGCCAGACCAGTCTTGCGAAGCTAACAGGTGCGGCTAATCCGAATTATAATTTCCTGTGGATGAATCTAAACAAAACAGATCCTTATTATATTCTTGTTATTTTAATGGTTGCAACAATGTTTTTCTCTATGAAGATGACAACAACAGATTCAAAGCAATCAAAGATTACGTACTTAATGCCTCTGGTATTTGGGTTTATATCGTTCCGGTTCCCTTCAGGAATACTTGTATACTGGGTGACTACAAATATCTGGTCAATGGGACAGCAATGGATTGTAAATAAATTTGTTACAAGGAAAAAAATTAAAGAAGAGCTTGAGCAAAAAGGCAATATTTTAGAAGAAGGCAAGCAGTTAAGTGAAGAGGATAAAAAAATAATCAGAGGGAAAATAAAGAAAAAGAGAAAAAAGAAGAGGTAAAAATTATACTCCAGGAGGTGATATGGGTGACCGGAGATAAAAATATGGAAGATGCACTGGATTCATACGTAGAATCGCTGGAAGCGGAACAGAAAAACAATCAATTAATAGAAAAAAATAATAAAATAAAAAAGGTGAAAGAGGAGAACGAAGAAGAGATTGATGGATTGGAGAAAATAAAAAATATTTTAAAAAAATCCATAGAGCTTATATGCGTAGGTGAAAAGGTAAAAATAAGCACAGATTCAAAAGAATTAAAGCTTCTGGTGTATGGAGAAGACCTGAGTATTGCAATCGGAAAAGATGGAAAGAACATGCAGGCACTGGAATACATTATTAACTTAATAGGTAAAAGAAAAAAACTTATTAACGGAAATGTATTTATAGACATTAAAAATTATCGTCAGAAGAGAATAGAAAAAATCAAGGAAAATGCGTTAAAAATGGCCAGGAAAGCCATTAGCGAAGGAAGAAAAATTGCTTTAGAACCAATGTGTGCATATGAACGGAAAATAATACATAATGTGCTTGCAAATTTTAAAGAAGTAACCACAAAAAGTATACATGAAGAGCCTGACAGGCGCATAATAATATATCCAGTAAAAAGCGGTAAATGATATAAAAAAATAAAAAATAAAAAGATGGCGCTCCGGTGCCATTTTTTTTATGGGGTTTTGCATATTAAAAATCATTAAATATAATTAGGTTGTGAAAAAGATCGATTTGTAATTATTGAATAAGGAAAAAGGAATGAATAATAACGATACAATAGTGGCAATAGGAACGAAGCCCGGTGAAGCGGCAATTGGCATAGTAAAGTTAAGCGGTGATAATTCCACAGTTATAGCCGAAAAAATATTTAGATCAAAAAACAATAAAAAACTTTCTATTGTTGAGTCATATAATATGGTTTATGGATATATTGCTGATAAAGATGGAACAATAATAGATGAAGTTGTGCTGTCGGTAATGAAATCCCCACGATCATATACGAGAGAAGATGTTGTTGAAATAAACTGCCATGGGGGGCTTGTCGCCACAGAAAAAGTACTGGAGCTGTGCATTGAAAATGGCGCAAGAATAGCAGAACCCGGTGAATTCACAAAAAGAGCATTTTTAAACGGGAGAATAGATCTTTCACAGGCTGAAGCGGTAATTGACCTTGTAAGGTCCAGAACAGAACAAAGTTTAAAAATAGCAGCTAAAAATTTACAGGGTACTATAAAAAATAAGATTAGCAAAATCAGAGAGGAAATACTGGACATACTTGCACAGATGGAAGCATCAGTAGACTTCGTTGAGGAAGATCTTGAAATAACCCCATACCCAGAGTTGGAAAATAAGATAAGAATAATAGAAAAAGACCTTGGGGAAATGATAAAAAATGAAAAAAGGGGAGAGATCCTGAAAAACGGATTAAAAGTAGCGATTGTGGGAAAGCCCAATGTAGGTAAATCCAGTTTACTTAATCTGTTGTCAAAAAAAGAAAAAGCGATAGTGACATCTATACCGGGAACAACAAGAGATGCCGTAGAAGAAATATTATATGTGGAAGGGATACCTCTTATACTGGTAGATACTGCAGGCATAAGAAAAACAAAAAACACAATTGAAAAAATTGGTGTGGAAAGGAGCCTAAGGCATATTGGAGAAGCGGAGCTGGTAATACTGGTATTGGACGGCAATAGAAAATTTGAAAAGGAAGATCTGGAAATAATTAAAAAGATAAAAGGAAAAACAACGATTTGTTGTGTAAATAAAATGGATTTAGAACAAAATATTCAAATAAGCAGGGTGGAAGAGTATTTTGGTGATGATAAAATCATAAAAATTTCCGCGTTAAAAGGGTGGGGAATAGAGGAACTTGATAATACCATAAAGAAACAGGCGCTGGAAGACGGAGATATAAATTTGGAAGAGAAAATAATTATTAACAGCAGACATAAAAACATACTGAAAAGAGTAAAAATTTTATTGGAAAGTGCTAAAAAGGCAATAAGAGGAAAAATGTCCGAGGAATTCCCCTGCTGTGATTTAAGAGAAGCATACAGTCTTCTGGGGGAAATAGTAGGTGAGACAGTTAAAGACGATATACTGGATAAAATATTCGGTCAATTTTGTATTGGAAAATAAAAAATGAAAGAATGCCAAAAAACAATATAACAAGAACATTTGGCGAAATGTTTCACGTGAAACAACAACAAAAGTTAATTTAGAATAAAAATGGGCGAAAAAAAAGACAGACTAAAATATAATGTAATAGTTATAGGAGCCGGACATGCCGGCTGCGAAGCAGCACTGGCATCAGCAAGAAATAATGCAAAAACTCTTCTAATCTCAATTAATATGGACACTATAGAACTTATGCCTTTTGGAAATGAGATGGGCGGTTTTGGGAAGGATCTGCTGATAAGGGAAACAGATGTTTTGGGTGGGGAAATATATAAAAATATTAATAAAAATTATATTAACCTAAAAATAGAAAGAAACCAGGCAGATCCTTTAATTAAAACTATGAAGATACTGGTTGATAGGAGAAGATATTCCCTATCAATGAAAAAAGTGCTTGAAAACCAGGATAATCTGGATTTAAGACAGGGTCTCGTGATAGATATTTGCAGAAAAGGTAAAATGTATGATTTAAAGACAAGCGATGGGATTGTGTACTCATGCGATTGTGCAGTTATATGCGCGGGGACTTTTCTGAACGCAAAAATATTCTGGGGCAAATATGAAATAGAAGCGGGCAGGCAGGGAGAAATATGTTCCAAAAATCTTTCGGAGAATCTTAAAAAGTCAGGTTTTAAATTTGAAAGAATAAGAAATTACATTGCTCCAATGGTAGATAAAAAGACCATTAAAACAGAAGGTCTGGAGGAACAGATATTTGAAAAGACGCCTAATTTATGTGGCAAAGATCTAAAAAGCAAAAAGCAGCTCTACAGCTATAAAACATATATATCTGGAGATTTTATTAAATATATTTTTAAAAATGAAGAGAAAATAATATCTGACTGCAATTATAATAGTAAAGGCAAAGCGGACTTTCTCCCGATAGAAGCAAGAATGTTGAGAAATAAAATTACTGGAAGGGAAGAAATATTTATTCAACCTTTAGGGAGAGATACAAATGAAAGTTATCTGCAGGGGCTTGAAACTGCACTGCAGGAGGAATTACAGGTTGAAATGATAAAAAAAATTGATGATCTTAAAGAAGCTGAGATTACGAGACCGGGTTACGGCATAGAATTTAACTATTTATACCCACCGCAATTAGACAGTGATTTACAAAGTAAAAACATGAAAGGAATTTATTTTGCAGGCCGGGTAAATGGGACAGGAGGTTATGAAGAATCTGCAGCACAGGGAATAGTTGCCGGAATAAATGCTTCCAGAAAAGCAAGAGGATTTGAAAGTATTTTTTTTAAGAAAGAAGACAGCTGTACGGGCATGCTTATAAATAATATTGCGTTTGGGAAGAAAAACAGGCAATTATCCAGGGCAAACCCTGATTTTAAAGAATATATCTACTATAGAAGGCAAAATATCGACAGCGGAAGAATAATAGAGTTTTTAAAAGGGTAAAGAATAAAAAAAGCAGAAAATATATGCTAAATATGCTTTTTAAATTTACATGGATGTTTCACGTGAAACATCATTTTAATCTTTTAATTATAAATAAAAAGGCAAATGCAATATGGGTTATGATGTGATAGTCGTAGGAGCAGGACATGCAGGCTGTGAGGCAGCCCTGGCATCAGCGAGATTGGGATTAAAAACGCTAATCCTTACTATTAATCCGGACAAGATCGCATTAATGCCGTGCAATCCTTCAATAGGAGGGGTTGGAAAAAGCCAGCTTGTCAGTGAGCTGGATGCACTGGGAGGCCAGATGGCAAAGACTGCAGATGAAACATATATACAGATAAAAGTATTAAATAAAAGAAAAGGACCGGCAGTTCAGGCACTGAGAGCACAGATAGATAAAAAGGAATATGAGATAGAAATGAAGAAAATCCTTGAAAATACAAGAAATCTGACACTGAGACAGGGGACTGTAAATAAAATACTGGTAAAAAACGGCACCGTAACGGGTGTGTGTATAGAAAGTGGTCTGATATTTAAGGGCAGGGCAGTGATTGTAGCTACGGGAACTTTTTTGAGGGGAAGGATAATTATTGGGAAAAAAGACTACCATGCGGGCAGGATGGGAGAATATCCTGCAATGAACCTGACAAATAATTTGATATCCCTCGGGTTTGAAATTAAAAGATTTCAGACCGCAACCCCTCCGCGCGTTGATAAAAGGACTCTGGATTTATTAAAAACAGAAATTCAAAGCGGGGAAGAAGAACCGCTAAGTTTTTCTTTATGGAATAAGGGGAAAATACGTAAAAAAATAGATTGTTATTTGACTTATACAAATAGGAAAACCCATGAAATAATCAGTAAATACATAGATCAATCTCCTATAAAATCGGGGATGGTAAACACTCATGGACCAAGGCATTGCCCGTCTATCGACAGAAAAGTAATTAATTTTCCGGAAAAGGTCAGGCACCCTGTTTTTATAGAGCCAGAAGGAGCTAATACAAATGAAATGTATTTACAGGGGCTAACCACCAGCATGCCTGCAGAAATACAGCAAAAAATAGTAAATACCGTTAATGGCCTGGAAAACGCAAGAATAATAAGACCTGGCTATGCTGTGGAATATGATTATATAGTCCCGAGCCAGTTGAATATAACTCTTGAATCAAAAAAAGTTAAAAATCTATATTTTGCAGGGCAGATAAACGGTACATCCGGATATGAAGAAGCTGCTGCTCAGGGTTTTATAAGCGGTGTAAATGCTGCACAGGGGATAAAAAACAAACCACCGCTGATATTAACAAGAGACAATAGTTATATAGGGGTTCTTATAGACGATCTTATTACCAAGGAACTTATAGAACCCTATAGAATGTATACTTCAAGAGCGGAGTACAGGCTTATATTGAGATGTGATAATGCTGATATAAGACTGAGCAAGTATGGGAATAATATCGGGCTCATAACTGATAAACAGTATAAAAAAGTTCTTAGCAGAGAGAATAAGATAAACAAAGTCATAGAGAAACTAAAAACATGCTGGATAACCCCGGAGGAAGCCAGTGATTTGAATATTAAAAAGACAGGAACAAGATTAAAAGATGCCCCGTTAAGTATTTATAAACTTTTAAAAAGACCTGAAGTCGAAATAGATAGCATAATAGGTTTTCTTGACAGTGATGCCGGCAATTACGATAAAAATATTTTAAAACAGGCAGAAATAAAGGTAAAATATGAAGGATACATAAGCAGGCAATTAAGCGAGATTAAAAAAATGGAAGACCTTGAAAAATACTATCTGCCTCAGGACCTTAATTATTTTAATATAACCGGCCTGACCTATGGAGCACAGGAAAAACTTTCAGAAATTAAGCCGAATACCCTGGGGCAGGCTTCAAGAATAGCAGGTATATCGCCGGCCGATATTTCAATACTAATGTTAAACTTAAAGGGAAAAATAAAAAAGGTAAGACAGTTTGAATATTGATGACACTTTAAAATTATCACTTGAGGAACTCGGAATAAGTTATTCCAATAACCAGATAGATACAATAAGAGAGTTCCTGAATATAGTCTTTAATTATAATAAGAAAATCAATTTAATCGGAACAAAAGACAAAGACAGCATCTTTAAAAGGCATATTCTTGATTCTATATCAATATTAAAGTATAAGAAAGAATTTTTCGATAGCGTTGGTGAAAAACAAAAAGTCCTGGATCTGGGAACCGGAGGCGGATTACCGGGGATACCTCTTTCTATTTTCTTAAATGAAAGTATATTTTATTTGTTGGACGACTCATTAAAGAAAATTAGCTTTTTAAATATGGTTGTCAGGGAACTGAATCTTAAAAATATAAGAATAATTAGAGGAAGAGCAGAAGAGCTGGGAGGAGAAAGCGGCTACAGGGAGAATTTTAATATTGTTCTGGCGAGAGCAGTGACAAAAATAAATATTTTAAATGAATTAGCAATTCCATTTTGCAGAATAAATGGTAAAATTATATTTTATAAAAGTAGAAAAATAAATGTTGAAATAAAGAAAAGCAAGGAATCTATCTTAAAATTAGGGGGAAAGATAGATAATTTATTTGAAGTTAAAGTTCCTTATATGAATGAATACAGGGTTTTTTTAGTAATAAGTAAAATAAAAGAATCACTGGAAATATACCCCCGGAGCTTTAATAAAATAAAAAAGAATCCACTTTGAGAGGAGCAGGTTAATATTAGCATATAAGCAAATGTACAAAAGCCCAAAAGTTATCAAAAAATAAAATAGGATATCTGGCTTATTAATGAAGTTTTTTAATAAAATAATTAGAAGCAAAGAAGAGGACGAACTGATAAAAAAAGGTCATCTTGAAAGAATAATTGCAATTACCAACCAAAAAGGAGGTGTGGGTAAAAGTACCACAGCAGTTAATGTTTCGGCCTATCTAAGCGCTTATGGCTATAAAACATTATTAATAGACCTTGACCCCCAAAACAATTCAACAAGCGGTCTGGGGGTAGATCCATCAAACTTTAAAGAAACAATTTATGATATTTTAATTCATGAAAGTGAACCGCGTGATGTAATTTTAAATACAGAATACGAAAATCTTAAAATTATCCCATCTTCCATACAGCTTGCAGGAGCAGAGGTAGAACTTGTTTCAAGCCTGAAAAGAGAATTTAAATTAAAGGAAGCTGTAAGTAAAATTGAAAAGGAATATGATTTTATCATAATCGATTGCCCGCCGGCATTGGGGCTTTTAACCATAAATGCACTAACGGCAGCTAAAGAAGTTATTATACCGATCCAATGTGAATATTATGCACTTGAAGGGCTTGGACAGCTTTTAAATACTATAGACCTGGTAAAGAAGAACCTTAATGATGCTTTAAAGATAAAGGGAGCAATAATGACAATGTATGACCCGAGGGTAAAACTTGCAGGGCAGGTAATTGAAGAAGTTAAAAATTATTTCTCAGAAAAGGTATATAAAACAATTATTCCCAGAAATATCAGGCTTAGTGAAGCACCAAGTTACGGTAAACCTATAATGGATTACGACCCTGAATGTAAAGGTGCGGAAGCTTACAATAATTTTACAAAGGAAGTGATAGAAAATGACTAGAAGGGGTTTAGGCAGAGGATTGAGCGCATTGATTCCAACCATAGAGGAGCCTTCTGAAAGTGGATTGAATGCAGTAATAGAAATGTCATTAGAAAAAATTATTCCAAACAAAAATCAACCAAGGAACAGGTTTGATGAGGAATCGTTAGCCGAACTTGCTGAATCAATAAAAGAGTTTGGAGTTATTCAGCCTATAGTAGTAAGAAAACTTGATGGAGTGGAAAAATATGAAATTGTTACAGGAGAGAGAAGATACAGAGCTACTAAAAAAGTTGGGATAAGCACCATTCCTTCCATTGTGGTTAAGGATGTTGATGATATTTCTTCTCTTGAAATGGCTCTTATTGAAAACATTCATAGAGACAATCTGAGCCCCATGGAGAAGGCCAATACATATAAACAACTTATAGATGAGTTTAAGATCACCCATGATAAACTTTCAAAAAGAATAGGGAAAAGCAGAGTATCAATAACAAACTCACTAAGATTACTGACTCTTCCTGTAGAAATACAAAAATTAATAAATGAAGGAAAAATAAGCGAGGGGCATGCAAGACCTATCCTGGCTCTCGGCGAGGAAAAAGAAAAAATAAAACTTGCAAACCTTATTATAAAAAATGATTTGAGTGTAAGAGAAGCAGAAAAATTTGCCGGCCGGAAGAAAGAACAAGAAGGAGAAGCAGAAACTAAAAAAATATTACAGTTCAGTAAACTTCCAGAAATATCCCGCAAGCTATCCGAATTTTTTAATGCTCCTGTCAAAATAATCCAGAGCAAGAAAAAAGGAAAGGTTATTATAGAATTTGGTTCCGTTAAAGATCTGGAAAGAATAGTGGGTAAAATTGTCCAATAGAAAGCCTGATTGGCTTAAAAAAAGAGTAAATCCAAATAGTTTAAGAATCAATGAAGTCAAGTCCCTTATCAATAAGCTGCAATTAAACACGGTTTGCCAGAGTGCTGGGTGTCCAAATATTTATGAGTGTTTCAGTAATAAAACCGCGACTTTTATGCTTATGGGGGACATATGTACCCGGAACTGTGGTTTCTGCAGTATAAAGTCAGGAAGGCCAGGGGCACTTGACAAAAATGAACCCGCAAGGATTGCCGAAGCCGTAAAAGAGATGGGGTTAAAACATGTTGTTATAACGTCAGTAACAAGAGACGATCTTCCCGACGGCGGGAGTCATCATTTTGCTAGAACTGTAAGAGAAATAGAGAAAAAAAATTTGAATGTAAAAATAGAATGCCTTATCCCTGATTTTAAGGGAAACCTGGAAAATCTAAAAGTCCTTCTTTCACAGAACCTAAGTGTATTAAACCACAATATAGAAACGACCAGGAAAAATTTTAAAAAGGTAAAGAAAAATTCAGATTATGAAACCTCGCTTAGCATATTGAAACACGCAAGATCAATAAGACCTGAAATTTTTACAAAATCAGGATTTATGCTGGGACTCGGGGAAGAGGAAAAAGAAATATTAGAATTACTTTCAGACTTGAAGAAAGCGGATTGTGATATTATTACAATAGGTCAGTATTTAAGGCCCTCTGACCTGAATTTACCGGTTAAAAAATATTACAGTCCCAGGGAATTTGTAAAAATAAGAAAATCAGCAGAAAGCTTTGGTTTTAAGGCAGTGATTAGCGGAATATTTGTAAGGTCTTCATATAATACTGCCGCTACTCTGGATAAGATTATAAAAATGCAGGATGCCCGGCAGTAAAAAATATACCAGAAATAAAAATTTTAAAACCCAGAACAAAAAAGAGTAAAAAGCTGTCCGGTGTAGCAATTGAAACAGCTTGAAAAGTATTAAGCAAATTTTAGAAGAGTAATTTTTATGCGTAATTGTTTAAAATAAATAGTATATTATTTAAGATTAACATGTATAATTAAATTATTATTGACAATATTTAATATATTATTTAAACTTTATATAACTTTTACTTAAGTAGAGGGATAATAATTGATATCAAATTTATATAAAGTCCAGGAAGTAGCAGAGATATTAAAGGTTAAACCCATAACGATAAGAAGATGGTGCAAATCCGGGACTTTAAAAGCAAAGAAAATAGGGAAAAGCTGGTATGTTCCTGAAGATGAACTTGTTTTATTTAAAGATGAAAACGGAAACGTGAAAGTAGATCACCGCTAACTTTTCAAATAATTGCAGTTTATACCACTAATATGCTAATCTTATATTGTTTTATACAATTATATGAATTAGCAGATATTGTATTTTAAAAGAATCAAATTTTAAATGAACAGAATAAAAGAAAGCTTTCTTACTTACGTTGACCGGGTAAAAGCATATAACAAAATTGCAAATATTTCTAAAATTGTAAGGAGATATTTTGCGATAAATGGTTTTGACGGAGTAATCACTATCATTGGCGTCCTGATGGGAAACTATATTATTGGTGTTAAGGATTACAAGCATGTAATAATAGTCGGTGCCGCGATATGTATTTCTCTTGGTGTTTCAGGAGTATGGAGTGCGTATAATAGTGAAACAGCTGAAAGAAAAAAGGAAATATATGATCTGGAAGCGTCGATTCTTCATAATTTAGACGAGACAATAATATCAAGAGCGCAAAAGTTTGCCGTGGGCGTGCTTGCTGCTGTAAATGGGCTATCACCCGTAGTTATGGCATTTATACCTTTAATTCCTTTTCTTTTCGGGAAATTTATACCAATTGATATTTGTTATTACGGCGGGTTTATCCTGGCATTTTTAATATTATTTGGAATAGGTTTATTTCTGGGTAAAATATCCAGAAGTAATCTGGTGATAAGTGGCATAAAAATGATTTTTGCCGGGGTTTTCTGTATTTGTTTAAGCCTATTATTAAAACTTATTGAATGATTTTAAAGAATTCAAGTTTAAATCAATAAGTTTATTGTCCTGGCAATTATAGGCAAAAATAAAATAAAACCGTGCTTTTTTAATATGCACGGTTTTATTTTATTTTATTATATTTTATATAATCAAGATGAAATTAAAAAATATAAAAACCTATAAAATGGGAAGATAAGAATCCAGCTCATACTTGGAAACATGAGTTCTGTATCTATCCCATTCAATTTTTTTATTTTCTATGAATTTATAAAATATGTGGTCACCAAGAGTTTCCCTGACTAAATCACTGCCCTCCATGAGTTTAACTGCTTCAAGTAAATTATCCGGAAGTGTTTCTATTCCGGCTTCTTCCCTTTTTTTAACATCCATTTCAAAAATATTTTCCTCAATTGGTTTAGGAAGAGGATATTTATTTTTTATGCCTTCCAGACCGGCAGCAAGCATAACGCTGAAGGCAAGATAAGGATTACAGGCAGGATCGGGACATCTGAATTCTACTCTTGTTGAAGTTTCTTTTCCCGGTTTATACATCGGTACTCTCACCAGTGTTGACCTGTTTCTTCTTGCCCATGAGATATAAACGGGCGCTTCATATCCTGGTACCAGCCTTTTGTAAGAATTAACCCATTGATTGGTTATGGCCACTATTTCCTTGCAGTGTTTCAGTATACCGGCTATGTAGTGTTTACCGGTATCGGATAAATTATATTTATCATTTGCATCATGAAACGCATTTTTATCTCCTTTAAAGAGGGATTGATGAGTATGCATACCGCTGCCATTTTCCCCGTATAAAGGCTTTGGCATAAAAGTGGCATATACACCATTTCTTGTTGCGACTTCCTTTACTATGATCCTGTAGGTCATAGCATTGTCAGCCATAGTGAGGGCATCTGTATAACGCAGGTCTATCTCATGTTGTGATGGAGCAACTTCATGATGGGAATATTCCACTCCTATGCCCATTGATTCTAAAAAAAGTACAGTGCTCCTCCTTAGATCACTTGCTACATCCAGGGTGGTTAAATCGAAATATCCTCCTTTATCAAGTATTTCCGGATTTCCTTCATCACTTTTAAAATAGAAGAATTCAAGTTCCGGTCCGACATAGAAGGTGTATCCCATACCTGAAGCTTTTTTTAACGTTCTTTTGAGAACCCATCTCGGGTCACCTTTAAAGTTTGATCCATCCGGCTCCAGTATGTCACAGAACATTCTGGCAACTCCGTTTTCTTTGGGGCTCCAGGGGAGTATTTGAAAAGTAGAGGGGTCAGGCATTGCAATAACATCACTTTCCTCTATTCTGGAAAAACCTTCAATGGAAGAACCGTCAAAACCCATACCTTCAGACAATGCAGTCTCAAGTTCTTCGACAGTAATTGCAAAGCTTTTTAAAAAACCCTGAACATCCGTAAACCAGAACCTTATAAATTTTATATTGTTGTCATGAGCTTTTTTTAATACATATTCTTTCATCTCGTCATTCTTTTTCATACCTTCACTCCCTTTTCTTGTTAATAAGTGTTAATAATATGTAATGCGACCTTTAAGATAAAGAGCAGTTTAAAACTTCTTAATATTATAACCTAAATTTTTACAAAAATTTATATAAGTCATGTTAAATCTATGTTAAATCTTCACACATTATCTTCTAACCAATAGCTTCACTACCTTCTTCTCCGGTCCTGATTCTTATGCATCTCTGAAGATCAACAACAAAAATCTTTCCATCTCCAATATTTCCCATACGGGCGCCCTTTTTTATCGCATTAATAGTAGGTTCCACAAACTCTTCATTTACCGCTATCTCCAATCTTATTTTTTTGAGAAGATTGACTTCATGTATAACTCCCCTGTATGTTTCAGTATATCCTTTTTGCTGACCGCATCCAAGAACATTGGTTATTGTCATTTTAAAAACTTCTGCGTCGAATAACGCCTTTTTTACATCAGGCAGTTTATGAGGTTGAATCAAAGCTATTATGAGTTTCATTATGCACGGTCCTTTCTTTTATGATTAAATTCTTTTGTTATTCATTTAAAAATATCTGGAAACCTGAATATGCTTCCATGCCATGTTCATCAATATCAAGTCCTTTGAGTTCGGTTTCCCTTGATACTCTGAGCCCCATAGTCTTTTTAAGAACGAAGAAAAATAATAGAAATATCGAGAAAACAAACGAAAATGTCACTGCTGCCCCTGTTAACTGAATCAGTAAAGGTTTCCATCCTCCACCGAAAAACAAACCGCTCACATTATTGAATCCAGCAAGAGCGGAATATTTTGATTGCGCAAAGAGACCGACTGCTATTGTACCGAATACACCGCAGACACCATGAACCGATATCGCACCAACAGGATCATCGATTTTCAACTTTTTATCGAAGAAATCGATAGCGGTACATACCAGTACCCCGGCCATAATACCAATAATTATTGCACTATAAGGAGAAACAAGTGCACAACCTGCAGTAATTGATACAAGACCTGCCAGTGCACCGTTTAAAATCATTGACGCATCAGGTTTTTTAAATCTTGCCCAGACGTAAAACATTGCGGAAATCGAGCCGGCGGCAGCTGCCAGTGTGGTATTTGCAACAATCATCGGTATGGATTTGCTTAACGCGGAAAGTGTGCTCCCTCCATTGAATCCGAACCATCCGAACCATAAAATGAAGACGCCCAGAGCTGCAAAGCCGATATTATGTCCCGGTATTGCATTTGATTTACCATCGGGATTATATTTTCCTATCCTGGGGCCAAGCATCATTACTGCGGTAAGTGCCGTCCAGCCGCCTACCGAGTGAACCACGGTTGAACCTGCAAAATCAATGAATCCCAGTTTTGAAAGCCAGCCGCCACCCCATATCCAGTGCCCTACTATTGGATATATGGCTCCGGCCATCAATGCACTGTAAACCAAAAAGCTTGCAAACTTCGTTCTTTCCGCCATTGCACCGGATACGATTGTTGCTGCAGTTCCGGTAAAAACAAGCTGAAAGAAGAAGTATGTAAAATATTCGGTTTTAGAGGGATCATTGAAAAAAGACAAAAAGCTGCTGGTTCCTATGAAACCACCGGCATCTTTGCCGAACATTAATCCAAAACCCAGAATAAAATAGAGCAAACTGGAAATACTGAATACTACAAAATTCTTCATAAGGATATTCACCGTATTTTTTGCTCTGGTAAAACCGGATTCTACGAGTGCAAACCCTGCATTCATGAAAAATACCAGGAAAGCAGAAATAAGAATCCATATTGTATCCAATGCCGTTAAAGATCCCATATCTTCTAACTCCTTTTAACGTTAATAATGAGTATATTTTACTACTTGAATTTTACTGGCAGGTTACGTTTCTGTTAAAAGTATGTTAATTATTAAAAGCTCAAATACTATGAGTTTGGAACTATTAAGAACTAAATTTGAGGAGAGAACATATAGCCGACATTCCTGACAGTTTTTAACATAAGATTATAAGGCGGGGGGATTTTGGAGCGAAGTCTTCGCATATGCACATCCACGGTTCTGCTGCCTCCGTAAAAATCGTACTCCCACACAATTGAGAGAAGCTTATTTCTTGTGAAAACCTTATCCTGATTCTGTAAAAGGAGCTTAAGGAGCTCAAACTCTTTAAAGGTGAGCTCAATAGGCTTATCATTGATAGTAAGTTCATATTTATCAAGATTTAATACAAGCCCGTTTACAACAATGCTGTTTGCCGGAGGATAGATATCCTTTCTCAGAAGGGCTTCTTTTATCCTGACGGCAAGTTCTTTTTTAATCCGGGCAAGGAAACAAAAACCGTCAAACTTAATCCCGCTTTCAAACAGCAAATTTGACTGGTCCAGATTTAATAATGCAAATCTTGCAATATCCATTCTACCCGTATTTTTTAAAACGTTTTCAATATTTGCAATATCCCCGGTATTTTTTTCAGAAATATTTAAAATAATTAATTTTACATCATTAAGAAAGGTAGTGAAGTTTTCATAATTGTTCGTTACCTGTATGTCGAAGTCCTTCTTATTTAAAATTTTTTTTATTTCCCTGGTAATATCATTGTCATCTGAAAAAAGTAGTGTTCTTGTCGTGTAAACCATGTTTATGCTCAAGTAAAATTTAAGAAAGTTATAATTTTTTATATTATAAAGTAATTTAGTGTATAGGGGAAGTTATAAACGATTGTCTCATAATGTAAAAAATATTAAATTGCCGGATTTTTTATTTATTTTTTAAAAATGTTGTGCTAACATTATTTTGCGCAAGTGCTTTCGCAATATTTAAGAATTTCCCCGGAGCGGGCAATGGTTAATTATAATGATATAGCTAAACTGGCAAAAGTGTCTCCAACGACAGTTTCGCACGTGGTTAATGAAACCAGATTTGTTATGCCTGAAACAAAAAAAAGAGTTTTTGAGGCGATGAAAAAGTTGAAGTACCAGCCCAATCTTCTTGCGAGAAGCCTTGCTACCGGAAAAACACACACTGTTGGACTGGTTATTTCTGATATCAGAAACCCATTTTATCCTGAACTTGTGCAGGGCGTGGAAGAACTGGCGGTAAAAAATGATTATAATGTATTTTTATGTAATACCGATTACGATATCGAGAAAGGATTAAAATCTATAGGAGCTTTAATTAAGAGAAAAATAGACGGTATAATCGTTGCCTCCAGCCAGGTAGATAGTTCTGTATTAAAACAGTTAACTGATACAGATGTTAATTTTGTACTGGTCGACTGGTGTAAAAGAAACATAAAAGTTGACAGCCTATATTTTGATTACAAGGTTGGTATAGCTGAGGCAATTTCCCATTTGATTTCTTTAGGTCACAGAAATATTTATTTTATAAGCGGACCTAAAAAATTAAAAACAGCAGAAATAAGAATAAGGAATTTTATAGACGTCGTAGAAAGCTACAAAAATAATGATTTAAATTATAAAATATTAGAAGGTGATCATAAAGTAGATGGTGGTTACAGAGCTGCCCAGAAAATATTAAAGGAAAAAATACCCCCGACATCGATTGTTTGTTCAAATGATCTTACAGCTATCGGAGCTATGAAAGCTTTTCAAATAAATGGTGTTAAAATCCCTGATGGCATATCTATTATTGGCCTGGATAATATAGCATTAACCGAAATAGTTACGCCAGCATTAACAACTATAGAACTTGAAAGATATAGAATAGGTAAAACTGCAATGGAGTTACTGTTAAATAGAATTAAGGATAAGGAGCTGCCCAAACAAACATGTACTTTTAAGACTAAACTGATTATAAGAGAAAGTACTTCTGAGAGAAAAAATAATAGTTAATGAAATGATTTAATTAAGTTATAGTCAGTAATTTTAAAGAATGTAAAGTGTACGGAATATTAATTTTAATGGATATTAAAGTTTTGACAGTTAAAAATAATAAAAAATTAATATGAAAAAAATTATTATCATTTTATTTGCTATATTAATTATTACTTTATCTTTACTGGTTATCATCCGGGAGAAAAAGCTTAGCGATGCAAGAAATGAGATTGATTCTTTGAAATCAGCATTGTCTGATTTAGAGTTTAAAATTGTAGAAAAAGACGAGAAAATAAAAGATAATAATGTCTTAATAAATAATTCAAATACATTACTCTCTACAGTATATTATGGAACCGCGGAACAAATAGGGGAAGGGACTGGAAAAAACTTTACTGCATTCAGTTTGTTTTACAAAGACAAATTCTACTTAATAACTGCAGGTCATTGCGTTGAATATGAAGATTTAAAATATACGAATTTTAAATTTAAACCAAATAATAGTGAGTTATTTATTTACCCAATACTGCTGGATTATAATAATGATTATAAAAATAATAGGGACTATGCTATCTTTAGTAGCCACTTTGTTAGAAATGGATTGCTTATATATGATGAAGATAAGGAACCAAAATATGTTCTGGGAAACACTGAAAAAAAAATGAATTTTTTTAAAGAATTTAATATTGCTATTGAAGGGGAAAGCGGTAGCCCGATTCTAAATTCCAAGTGCAGGCTGGTAGGCATAGTAATTAAAAACAATAGCCAGTATACTCCTATAGATACAGTAACTGAGGCTATTGATAGAATAATTAAAACTACCGGAGAACCTGAATAGAGAATTAATAATGCTTTATGCCTTTGAATTCCATAACAACTTATCTTCATTTACAAAGAATCTTAACTCTTGATTAGGGAATTAGAAAGTTCTTATATCTGAATTGCAGTAAAAAAGATTTAAACTTGACAATATAACTACTTTTTTATATTATAAGAAAGCACTTGCGCAAGTGCTTTGTAACAAAGTTAATATAATAATTTTGCTTATCTATATTTAAATATTATAAGGGAACTAAATAGTTAAATTTATAGATAATTATTTTACCAGATTTTATCAGAAGCCAAAAAATCTAATAATAAGCGTATAAAAAAACAATAGATATAAAAGAAAAAATGCTTTTAGAGGAGGTGACATTCATAAAATAAAAAGAGATTTGTTCAGGGAAGCTAATTTAATAATATAGAAAGGCAATCTAAACAAATCTCAAAAATAATTTATAGGAGTATTTAAAAAGTAAAGCATTAAAGGAGGTGATCTTTAAAGGTAAAATAATTAATTTTTATAATTTTTAGAAGTAAAGGATTTGAAAATGAAAAAATCATTATTACGGGTAATAGCATTGATATTAAGCATATCGATAGTTGCAGCTTTCTCGTTATATGGCTGCAAAACAGCAGTTGAGGAAGAAGCTGCAGAGAAGGTTTCAGAAGCTGAGGAAGAAGCACCAGCAGAAGAAACGCAGCCAGTAAAAGTAGTAGAGGCCGGTGAAGGAATAGTAATATATGCGCAAATGGGCGGATCTCCCGGTGACCCGAGTACCTTACCCCGCCAGAATGGCGCAGCAGCAGCAGCGGAGCAGTGGGGATGTGAAATAGTTTATCAGTTTTCAGAATGGCAAAATGATAAAATGATTTCACAGTTTAAAGAAGCTCTTGCAGCAGAACCCGATGGTATTATTATAATGGGACACCCCGGTGTTGATGCATTTAGAACTTTTGTTGAAGAAGCTGAGGGAAAAGGGATTATAGTAACCGCTAATAATACACCTCTTCCTGAATTTGAAGTAACATACGGAGGTAATGGATTTGGTTATGCCGGTGCAGATCTTTTCGAGGGCGGATATGTAACAGGTCAGCAAATTATTGCGGCAGGAAATCTTCAGGCAGGAGATAGAGCGCTTGAATATGGACTGCGAGCACAACCCGAGCGTGGCAAGAGCGATGAAGGAGTTTATCAGGCATTCTTAGATGCTGGTCTGACAGTTGATTATATCGAGATTACTCCTGAAGTTGACGCTGATGCTACTTTATGTATCCCGATACTGACTGGATATCTGGCTTCTAATCCTGACTGCAAAGCAATTGGTACCCAGCATGGAAATGTAACTTCAACAATGGGTGAAGTTGTACAGGCAGCCGGGCTTGGGCCGGATGATATAGTTGTTGGAGGAATCGACCTTTCGCCAAAAACAGTTGAAGCTTTACAGGAAGGATATGTAGATCTGGTATTAGACCAGGTACTGTATTTACAGGGATATCTGCCAGTTACACAGATTATGTTAACCAAATTGTTTGGTATACCGGGCCTTCATATAAATACTGCCAGTGGGGTTGTAACTTCTGAATCAATTGTAGACATACTGTCACTAATAGACGAAGGTATTAGATAATTCTAGGATTAAAGCTTGCTTATGAAGAAAAAGCCTGTATTTACTAAGGAGAAGTTATTAAAATTTATAAGCAATAATTTTAATGTTAAATTGCCTACCAGGAGCATAATATTAAAAAATTAATACTGCTCATGGTAGGCAATTAATAAGATGCTGGTTATAAGTGCTATTAAGAATTAAAATATAGAAGAAAGGCTTAAAGGATTATTATCATGAATGATTCTAAAAATTTGGTGGAAATGAAAAATATCCACAAGTATTTTGGAAAAGTTGTAGCACTTAAAGGCATAGATTTTCAGGTTGGGAATAATGAAATTGTGGGGTTGATAGGAGATAACGGTGCCGGTAAATCAACTTTGATAAAAATACTTTCAGGGGTTTTCCCTCCGACCAGTGGAGAGATTTATATACGGGGAAAGAAAATATCTAATAGGGGATACTCGGTTAGGAAAGCCCATCAGCTTGAAATTGAAACTGTATATCAGGAAAAAGCTTTAGGAGAAAAACAATCCTTATGGAGAAATATTTTTATTGGTAGACAAATTTCTAATTTTTTTGGTTTCATTGATATAAGAAAAGAGAAAGAAGAAACTGAAAGAATAATGAAAGAATTGATAGGTTTCAGGGGGGTAGGAGTTTCAGCAGATTCGCGTGTTGGCAAATTATCAGGTGGAGAAAGACAGGGAATAGCAATAGGCAGGGCAATGTATTTTAACGCTAACCTAATAATACTGGATGAACCTACTGCGGCGCTATCGGCAAAAGAAGTAACAAAGGTTCTGAATTTTATACGAAAAATAAAAGAAAGCGGGAGGTCCTGTATTTACATAACACATCATATCTCTGATACATATTCAGTTTCAGATAGGTTTGTTTTCATAGACCGTGGAGAAATAATAGGAGAATATAAAAAGAGTGAAATATCAATGGAAGAACTAACTGAAAAATTACTTATGGTATCAGCCGGGAATTCGGGAGAGGAGATAACTGATGAATGCGAAGAACAATAAAATAAGTCTCTTCGGGAGCAGGGGTTTTAGAACTTATGCTGTTGTTTTAGTCTATGTAGTAATTATAGGCATATTAATGATTACAGCTCCAAGAGCTTTCCTCGATTTTAAAATTTATATGGCTTTCTTGTCAACAATTCCATTTTCACTGATTATGGCTCTGGGTTTGACGTTTGTAATCATAGCCGGTGAAATTGATCTTTCCTTCACTTCGATTATGGCTTTTTCCGGCTTTATATTTACATATGTTTTTATTCATACAGGAAGTACTATATTGGCATTTATAGCCAGTCTGCTTGCAGGGTTAGTTGCTGGTTTTATAAATGGCATTATAGTTGCCAAAGTAAAGGTTCCATCAATTATTGCAACCCTAGGTACACAATTTTTTTGGGCCGGATTGGCAGTAGTTCTTTCTTCAGGACGCTCGTTAATTATTAATGAGATCAGGCCCTCTTTTATGTATAAAATTTTTGTTGGCAGGATAGGAGGTATAGTTCCGGCCCAGGCAGTATGGGCATTTGGATTAGCAGTTATTTTAAGTCTTATTTTAAATAAACATAGATTTGGTGAAAGCGTAATGTTTATTGGAGACAACAGAGATACTGCAAGAATGATGGGTGTAAATGTGGATAAAACCCTTGTACAGATATTTATGCTTTCCGGGGTTTTGGCTGCCTTTTCTTCGGTATTATTAGCCTGTGAGATGGTAACATGGTGGGCTACTCAAGGACCTGGATTTCTATTAATAACCATAGCTGCAGTTTTTATAGGCGGTACATCGATATATGGCGGAGAGGGGACTATTTTTGGAACAGTAGTTGGAGCTTTTATTATAGGAAGTATAACAGCTGGGATTGTGGCATCAGGAGTTGGTGGATTTTGGACACAGTTAGTTGTTGGTCTGGTACTGCTTTCGGCAGTTTTTATTAATACGTTTGTAAGCAGACGGGGAAGCTGACCTTAAACCTTTGAAATTTACTTAAGAAGTTATACACGGTCCAATACCAAACTTTTAGTTGGTTTAATTACTTTTTTAATAATTTATAAATAGATAAAAGTTTTTCTATCATCTAAAAGAAAGAAAATTTAGTAAATAGCAAATTTATACTATTAAGAAGAAGATATGAAAATAAAAGACAACATAGATAAATTGGAAATAAACAATTGTTTTAGAGAGTTGAAGGAGCTTTTTTTTAAAGTATTCGTAGAGGGCAACCGGGAGAAAGAAGATGCTTTAAAAAAGAAAGGCCTTGTAAATATCCTGTCTCCCGGAAGGGTAAATATAATTGGTGAGCATACAGATTATAACCTGGGACTATCTATAAATGCAGCAGTAGATAAATATATTTTTATAACCGGTTTTGAAAATAAAACTAATTCTGTAGAAGTTTATTCCAAATACTTAAATGATTCCAACAGATTTTTACTGGACAGTATTTTATTCGATAAAAACACACACTGGATAAATTATATAAAGGGAGTTTTAAAAGAATACATCCAACACGGTCATAAAAATGGCGGATTTAATATGGTCATAGACAGTAGCCTCCCCATAGGTGCCGGTATCAGTTCATCTGCCTCTCTTGAGGTCGGAGTC
>CAZLME010000005.1:0-26330 GCA_964560595.1 uncultured Actinomycetota bacterium | reverse complement strand
TTAAAAAAATAGTAAAGTCTTATTATAAATACATTAAAATATTAAAAATTTTATATTTTCTACAGAAAGGATGGGTTATGGAAATTTTTAGCATACTACTAATTATTGCAGGACTGGTACTTCTTATTTTCGGAGTAATAAATACTCTTCAGATAATTTTTATTATCGGGATAGTACTAGTAAGTGTAGGTTTGCTGCTTTTTATTTTTACAGGCTTCAGGACGGTAAGGCCTACTCAAAAAGGCATAATTGAAAGATTTGGAAAATATACCAGAACCAAGGATGCAGGACTTACATGGATTATTCCGATGGTTGAAAAGATGTATAGAGTAAATATAACGGAACAAATGATTGACATTCCGCCGCAGATGGTTATAACGCAGGATAAGCTTAATGCATCAGTTGATGCCGTAGTTTACTACCGTATAAGAGATGTGAAAGCAAGCATTTACAATGTCGATGATCACAGGTCCCAACTTACGAGCCTTGCCAGGACTACACTTCGAGCAGTAATCGGAAATATGACGCTAACAGATGCAAATGAAAACAGGGCCTCAATAAATGAAAAAGTTGAAACTGTCCTCGATAAGGAAACTGACAGCTATGGTGTAGAAGTTCTGCGGTGTGAAATCCAGAAAATCGAACCTCCTTCAGATGTTCAGGCTGCGATGAATAATGTTGTTAAGGCTGAACAGGAAAAAATCGCTGCAAAGGATTATGCAACCGCTACGGAAACAAAGGCTGATGGTGAAAAAAGAGCTGAAATCAAGAAAGCCGAAGGCGTAAAACAGGGCCTGATACTTTCTGCGGAAGGAAAAGGAGAAGGCATCAAGATAGTCGCAAATGCCGAAGCCGACAGGATAAAAATAGTTAATGAAGCTGCAGATAAATATTTCATTGGTAATGCACAGGCGCTAAAGAAGCTTGAAACAGTGGAAATCGCCCTTAAAGAAAATGTTAAGTTTATTCTGGATTCTGACAAAATCACAACAATAGTAACCGATGCTGCGGGTGTCTCGCCGATACCGATGGAAAAAAAGCCGAAGGAATAACATTAAAAATATTTATATATTAAATTAATAGCAGCAATGACCTGCATTCAAAAAACGAATGAGGTCAGTGGCTTCTGAGTTGTTAAGCATGCAGGGCGGGTACTTTTCTATATAACTATTTGTAATACTAAAGCTTAGCAAGTATTTTCTTATTCTCTATACTAAATTTCTTTTTTGTCTTCATTGCTTTTTATCTGCAATATCTTTCGCTTTTTTTTCAATAAAACCAAGGTCAACTTCACCATAAGTATTTTTAGTTTCTACCGCAGCACTTGCTACGCTTACTGCAACCGCAGGTAAAACCCTCATGTCAAACGGTTTTGGAATTATATAATCTTCTCTCAGGTCATCTTCTATTATTTCTGAAATTGCTTTTGCCGCCGCGATTTTCATTTCCCTGTTTATCTCTAAAGCCTTTGCATCCAGGGCTCCCCTGAATATTCCCGGAAACGCCAGTACATTATTAACCTGATTGGGATAATCACTTCTTCCTGTAGCAACGATTCTCACTCCGCATCTTTCTGCAAGTTCGGGTTTAATTTCCGGTTCAGGATTAGCCAATGCAAATACAATCGGACTGGTCTTCATTTTCTTTATCATATCTTCAGTCAATACATCAGCAGTTGATACTCCGATAAATATATCAGCATCCTCCAGTGCACTGGAAAGATTACCCTTTAAATTATTTAAATTCGTAGATTCTGCCAGCTTTTGCTTGGCCGGATTTAAATTTTCTCTTCCATTGTATATTATCCCATTTCTATCACAGATAATTATATCGAATACACCGATATAATTAAGCAGATCTGTAATAGATGTACCGGCTGCTCCTGCTCCGTTTATAACTATTTTTACTTCCTTTATATCTTTCTTGTATATCTTTAGTGCATTGAACAATCCTGCCAGAGTTACAACAGCAGTACCATGCTGGTCGTCATGGAATATAAGCATATTTGTTTCTTCTTTTAACCTCTCCTCAATCTCAAAACATCTAGGAGCCGCTATATCCTCAAGATTTATTCCCGCAAATGATGGCTCCAGCATTTTTATGGTTTTAACTATTACTTCATTATCCTGGCTGTCTATACATATAGGGAATGCTGATACGCCGCCAAACTGTTTAAATAATACACACTTGCCTTCCATAACCGGAAGCGCTGCCCTGGCTCCGATATTTCCAAGCCCCAGGACTGCAGACCCGTCGGACACTACCGCAATCATATTGCCTCTGGATGTATATGTATTCAGTTCCCCGGGATTTTTTGCAATTACACGGCATGGTTCCGCAACGCCGGGTGAATAGGCAAGAGACAGGTCGTGTTCATTTTCAGTTTTAACTTTGCTTATTACATCAATCTTGCCCCTATTCTTTTTATGCATTTCGAGTGCTTCATCATAAATATTCAATTGATTTTCACCTTGCATTCATTTATTTTTATTAATTACTTTAATTCTAATACTTATTTATATTAATCATACTAGTTTTTATATTCCTTGGCATTATATTTAGCATTAATCTGTAATTATTTTCAAAAATACAAAAATACCGGGTTTATTATTTTAATATATACACTCTTTAACATTAAGTTTACAATTTTATTAATTACAAATAATAACATATAATAAATTCCATGGAATATTTTGCAGATACGGATATCGGAAAACATAGAGAAAAAAACGAAGATTATTTTTATGCCGATGGTAATCTTTTCTTGGTGGCCGACGGTATGGGAGGACACAGAGCCGGTGAGATAGCAAGTAAACTTGCCATAGAAACTTTCATAAAAGAATTTAATTTAGATCCATCAGATGATACAGAAAAAACTTTAACTGACAAAAAAAACAAAATTTTAACCTCTCGTGAAATAAAAAAACTTTTAATTTCTGCTGCTAATAATGCCAATAGAGAAGTATTTAAAGAAGCGGTTTTACAACCTGAATATTATAGTATGGGAACAACTTTGACCGGAAGTTATATTTATAAAGATAAAGCTTATATAATCCATATTGGCGACAGCAGGCTTTACATCAAGAGAAGTAATAGACTTAAATTACTGACTTCGGATCACACCATCGTAGGAGAACTCTTTAGAAGAGGGGAAATAAGTTATGATGCTACATTCAATCATCCTCAAAGAAACTACCTCACCAATGTTATCGGTGTCACTGAAGATATTAAACCTGATTTTGATTCATATAAAATCTTACCAGAAGATATAATTATCATATGCTCCGATGGTCTCAATTCCATGTTAAGAGATAAAGATATCCTTAATATTATTAACAGGTATAAACATACTAAGGATATCGTAAAAAATCTTATGAAAGAAGCAATAAAAAAAGGCGGCCTTGATAATATAACAATTATAGCTATTAAAATTTAAAACACATGAATGATAACCACCTTGAACAATTTAAACTGATATCAAAAAGATATAAGATTATTAAAAAAATAGCATCAGGAGGAATGGCTGATGTTTTTCTGGGTAATGATTTAAAACTGGACAGAAAAGTAGCAATAAAAATATTAGCCTCCAATTATGCAAACGATAGAAATTTTGTAGCAAGATTTAAAAGCGAAGCTCAAATCCTTGCCAGACTGAACCATCCCAATATTGTCCAGGTATATGACTGGGGAGAATTCAACGGTTTCTATTATATCTGCATAGAATATATCGAAGGAGAGAGCTTGAAAGAAATAATTGAGAAAAAGGGTCCGCTTCCTCCTGAAACCGCTGCTGATTATGCCATACAGATTTCAAACGCCCTGCTCACAGCTCACAAAAATAATCTTATCCACCGGGATATCAAACCACAGAATATACTTATAACACCTGAAGGAAAAGTAAAAGTCACCGATTTCGGCATAGCAAAATCTCTTATTACCGATGTTACCAAAACAATAAATATAATGGGAACGGCTCATTACATTTCCCCTGAACAGGCGAAAGGAGAAGTCCTTGATCACCGGACTGATATTTATTCACTCGGAATTGTTATGTATGAAATGCTTACCGGAGACATTCCTTTCAGAGGAGGAAGTTCAATTGATATCAGTCTTAAACATATAAATGAAAAACCCTTAAAACCTTCGGAATTGATAAAAAATATCCCTGATAAACTTGAAAAAATAGTTATGCATTGTCTGGAAAAAGATCCTTCCGCACGCTATCCCAGTCTTAGGGAACTTATCAGTGATCTTCAAAAATACGGGACCGAAAAACCCTTAAGCTTCGTAACGAGGGGACAGAATATAGATAAAATGGGTATATTTATAGAAAAAATGAAATCTCCGCTGGTAAGTATACTTACAGCTATTTTTATGTTTTTTTTCTTAATCCTATCCATTATTTTTGGTTATAAATATTATAACAACGAACATACCACCGATAATATTGTACCGGTACCTTATATTGAGAATATCCCTGCTAAAAATGCAGAAAAAATATTACTGCTATTTGACCTTAATTTGAAAATAAGTGATGAAACTTATAATTCCGAAATCCCTGAAGGACTCATAATAAGTCAAAATCCGAAGTCCGGTGAAAATATACCGGCTTACAGTGACATTGATGTTACTATCAGTAAAGGGCCTGAAATCACTTCAATTTTAACCCCGAATTTAACAGGACTGGATTTTGAAGACGCCATAAAATTACTTAAAGAGTATGGGCTGGCAACAGGAGATACTTCAAGAAAATATTCCGATACTTTTACAGAAAATATCGTAATAAGCCAGACACCACAATTTAATGAACAGATCAAACCGGGAGAATCTGTAAATCTTGTCGTGAGTAAGGGCAAAGAAATTATTATAGTTCCTGATATTATTGGACAGGATTTTGTAACTGCCTTTAATTACCTTCAATCCCTGGGACTTATTGTAAAAAGCAGTAAAGCTCCAATAATAGATGGCAGTAGCATAAATGAACCAGGTAAAATTGTAGAGGTAAGACCCTCCCCCGGCTCAGAAGTTAAGATTAATAGTTTAATCGAGCTGGTAATTTCAACTAACGGGCAGCTAGTTTATATTCCTGATCTTACTTCAAAGAACATCGACATGGCCAGAGCCGTACTTGATTCTGCTAATTTAAAATATGAGATAAGTTATATAGAAACAGATTATTCGGTGCAGAAAGATCTCGTTATGGGCCAAAATCCAGAAGCTTACACCTATATTTCTCCTGATTCTGTTGTCATTTTATTTGTGGGGAGTTAAACTTATCATCCGGTATTAAAAACTCCCATTGACTCAAATTTTTGAGCTCTTGCAGATTTTAATTCTACTCCCGGAACATGCTCATATTTTTGCAGTGCATTTATAATGTACCTTTTTACTATTTTAACCATTCTTTCAGGTGCATTCTGAGCTCCACCCAATGGTTCGGGAATAATCCTGTCTATTACTTTAAGTCTTATAAGATCTCTTGAAGTAAGCTTCAACTCTCTCGCGGCTAATTTGGTTCCGGAAGGATTTTTCCATAAAATTGCCGCACAACCCTCAGGGGAAATAACGGAATAAGTTGAATTCTCAAGCATAAAAACTTCATTTCCGATAGCCAGCGCCAGCGCTCCTCCGCTACCACCTTCACCTATCAGGATAGAAATAACCGGAGTTTTAACTTCAAACATTACTGAAATACTTTTTGCAATGGCACCTGCCTGACCGTTATCTTCAGCTTCGATTGCGGGATATGCGCCCGGTGTATCTATAAATGTTATTATCGGAAATCCAAATCTGTCAGCCAGTCTCATAATCCGCTGCGATTTCCTGTATCCCTGCGGTACGCTCATACCAAAGTTATACTCCATCCTCTCCTTTATATCCCTGCCTTTATTATGCCCTATGACAGCGACAGTTTTACCGTTGATTTTCCCCAGCCCTGCTATTATTGATCTGTCCTCATTACCCAGTCTGTCACCGCAAAGAGTAATAAAATCCTCAAATATGCCGCTTATATAATCCTGACACTGCGGCCGTTTTTCATTTCTGGATAGCTCAACAATTTTCCATACTCTCTTGGCATCTTTTTCCACCCTTTTATAACTTTCTATTTTCTGAGCCAGGTCTCTTTCCGCATCCTTGAAGTGTATACCTGTAAAAAAGGGAATTTTTTTTAATTTCTCAAGCTTGGAAAGCGACCCTAAAATCTCTTTAAGATAACTTTTTGGAATTTCTTCCAGGTTTTTTAAATCCATATTACCACTCAAATATCAATTAATATTTTTTGACATTATTTAAATAATTTTAATATATTAGCCAGGGTTTTTCTCAAATCGCATCTGTTTACAATCATATCTATCTGGCCATTTCTTAAATTCCTCTCCGCAGAACCAAAATCAGGAGGCGGGTTCTTTTTTATAGTCTGCTTTATAACTCTGGGACCGGCAAAACAGAAAAGCGAATTTGGTTCCGCTATTATTATGTCTGCCAGAGTAGCAAAACTGGCACTTACACCACCGGAAGTAGGATCAGTAATCACAGATACATACGGAATTTTGTTTTCCTTAACCCTGTTTACACTTGACACTGTTTTCGCCATTTGCATCAGGGACATAACACCCTCCTGCATTCTGGCACCTCCGGATGTACAGAATATAACCAGAGGAATGTTATTCTCTATGCTGTGATTGGATAGAACCTTTATCTTTTCTCCTACTGCACTTCCCATGCTCCCGCCCATAAATCCAAAATCCATAATACCAAGAGCCAGGCAACTCCCATCTATCTGTGCCTCACCAACCATAATTGCTTCGTCCATACTGGTTTTTAGTTTCGCTTCTCCAAGTTTTACACTGTATGCTTTAATGTCATAAAAATTTAGAAAATCAACTGAATTAATATTTTTACCCAGCTCAATGAAACTGTTATCATCTGCAGTAATCTGCAATCTATCTCTCGCATTAATACAGTGATGATAATTACAATAGGGACAGACCCAAAGATTTAATATAAAAATGTCATTTTCGATATCTTTATTGCAATTTTTGCATTTAATCTTTTCCATATTTTCCATAGTATTTATAGATATTTTTTAAAACCCAGAGTCACATTATGGCCGCCAAAACCCATTGAATTAGATATAGCCATATTGACTTCTCTTTTCTGGCTGACTTTTGCAGTGTAATTTAAATCACACTTCTCATCGGGATTATCAAGATTGATAGTGGGTGGTATGGTATCGTTTATTATAGTCAATACCACGGAAACAGCTTCAATGGCCCCTGACGCTCCGAGACAATGACCTATCATTGATTTGGTTGAGCTTATGTTTAAATTATAAGCATACTCTCCAAAACATCTCTTAATCGCAGCAGTTTCAATAGCATCATTTAAAGGAGTTGCTGTTCCATGCGCATTGATATAATCCACTTCCTCAAGCTTAATCTTACCCTCATTAAGGCAGTTCTTCATACATCTTGCTGCATTTACGCCTGATTCTTCAAGTGCAGTTATATGGTAAGCTTCACCAGAAAGGCCGTATCCAAAAATTTCACAGTATATTCTGGCATCCCTTTTTAAAGCTGATTTAAGCTCCTCCAGAATCAATATGCCGCAGCCTTCTCCCATTACAAATCCATCCCTGTCCTTATCAAAAGGTCTTGATGCTTTCTCCGGCTCATCATTCCTGCTGGAAAGTGCCTGCATATTAGAAAAACCTGCCATTCCTAAAGGAGTTATGGCAGCCTCGCTTCCTCCGGCGATCATAATTTCAGCATTCCCTCTTTTGATTATTTCAAATGCGTCACCAATCGCATTCGAACCTGCGGCACATGCAGTAGTAGTTGTGCCAACCGGTCCTTTAGCGCCACTCATTATAGAAACCTGAGCAGCCGCCATATTGCAGATCATCATCGGAATAACAAAAGGACTTACCTTATCGGCACCTTTGCTAAGTAATTTTTCATATTGTTGCTCAAGAGTCGCAAGTCCGCCTACCCCGCTTCCTATAAGAACCCCTACTTCATCTTCATTTACAGAATCTATCTTAAGACCGCTATCCTTAATTGCGTCTGATGCTGCCGCAACCGCAAATTGTGCAAATCTATCCATTCTTCTGGCCTGTTTTAAGTCTATATAATCTTCGGGTTTAAAATCTTTAATTTGAGCTGCAATCCTGGAAGCTATTTTTTCAACATCAAAATGCTCGATCCTGCTTACACCTGACTTTCCTGAAATTAAATTATTCCAGAATTTATCGACTTCAAGCCCCACCGGGGATATTATTCCAAGTCCGGTCACTACCACTCTTCTTCCACCATTTTCATTTCTCACTTATAATTCCTTTACTTTAAAGTTTATTATTTCACTCAAATTTTCATCCTATATTTATTTGCGGTCCATCTCGCTATAAATTAAGCTTCAGCTAGAAATAATATTATTTATTTCTAAATACCCATCCCGCCATCTAAATTTATTACAGTTCCGGTTATATAATTAGAATCATCACTTGCGAGGAAAAGTGCTGTTTTAGCCACATCATCTACACTTCCCAGCCTACCAGTAGGAATTTGCTTCATTAACTTTTCTTTTATTTTATCACTCAGTTTTTCAGTCATTTCGGTTTGAATATAACCCGGAGCTATGGCATTGGCCAGGATATTCCTCCCGGCAAGTTCCCTTGCCAGTGTCTTGGTGAGTCCTATCATCCCGGCTTTTGATGAAGAATAATTACTCTGGCCTGCATTTCCATGAACTCCCACGATAGAAGAAATATTTATTATTTTACCGCTCCTGTTTTTTATCATATATCTGACTGTATATCTGGAACAAATAAATGCTCCGGTGAGGTTTATATCGATTACTTTTTTCCAATCCTCAAGGCTCATCCTTATTATTAAATTATCCCTGGTAATTCCGGCATTATTGACCAGAATATCAATCTTACCTTCCGTTTCAATAATTTTTCCGATAGCCTGCTCTACACTTGCTTCATTCGTTATATCCACCTTAAAAAACCCGATTTTACTGTTACTGCAGGTTTGTCTTAATTCATCTAAGGTCCTTTCCCCTTCCTCATCATTTATATCAAAAATATATACCGCTGCCCCTTCCATTAAAAAAGTTTCACAAATTTTTTTTCCAATTCCTCTGGCACCGCCAGTTACCACAGCTACCCTATCCTTAAGCCTCATTTATTATTCCTTCCTTTTTAAATGTATTTTTTAAGTTTTCAATATCTTCCAATTTATCAGTATTGAGTACAGTAATTTCTTTGCAATTCTCTCTGGCAATCCTGCTGACCAATCCCGATAAAATTGTCCCCGGCCCAACTTCTACAAAAATATTGATACCTTTTTTTAGCATGTATTCAATGCTGCCGACCCATTTTATTGGATTTGTAAGCTGCCCGGTCAATGTATCTTTGATATTCTCTTTATTTATATAAGCCACCTCAGTAGTTGAAAAGAAAGGCAGATCCATATCTTTAAAGCTGATATTATTGTCAATAAAACTTCCAATATTATCTGAAATATCCTTCATAAGCGGGCAGTGGGATGCAATGCCTACTTTAAGCGGAATTATTTTCTTTGATCCCTTTAGTTTTAAAATTTCTATTACCTCTTTTACTGCATCTTCATAACCACTTATCACTACCTGCCGGTAATCATTATAATTAGCAATAAAAACCCTGCCTTTAAAGCCGCGTACAACCTCTTCAATCAGGCAAACTTCTGTTCCTAAAACAGCAGCCATCATTCCCTTGCCATCTTTATTAATCTCACTCATAATAATACCCCTGTATCCAACCAGTTCCGCACCATGTTCGAAACCATATGCACTGCTGCTGTAAAGGGCGCTATATTCTCCGAGGCTGTGCCCAATAACCGTATCAATATATTCCCTGCTTATTGATAAACTACTTAAAATATAGTCGTTTAGCGCACAGCTCAAAGTATAAATTGAAATCTGGCTAAAGCATGTGTTATCCAGTAGATTGCTATCTCCGGTGTCGTTAATTATTTTAAGTATATCTGTTCCCATAATTTTACTTGAAATCTCAAAATAATCTTTATAATCACTGTTAACATCTAAAAATTCACTTCCCATACTCCTGTACTGCGATCCCTGTCCGGGAAACATAAAAATAATCTTTTTAGAAATTCCGGGATTTTTATCCAAGCTATCCAATTAACAAACCTCTCTAATTAATGGCAAACAAAATCTCAACTGTACAGGCTGCTTCATCCCCTACCGTTGCCCTGCCCTTTGCCCTGCCTATATTTCTTCTTAGATTTTCCAGTTCCACTTCTATAATCAGTTCATCTCCGGGCTTTACTATTTTTTTAAACCTTGCTTTATCTATCCCGGCAAAAAGCACAAGTTTACCTTTATTTTCCGGCATCATAAGGGCCAGTACCGCTCCTGCCTGGGCAATAGTCTCCACTATAAGTACCCCGGGCATAATTGGATTGGAGGGAAAATGCCCCTTAAAATAATACTCCTGCTCTCTCACATATTTTACTGCTTTAATTTTTCTACCCGGTTCAACCTCAATAATTTTATCAATTAAAAGAAACGGATCTCTATGGGGAATAATATTTTTAATATCTTCCCTGCTTATTTCTTCCATAATTTTAATCCTTTGCGTAAGAAATTCTTTCTTAATTAAAAAAAATATCCATTGTAATTTGGATATATGCTTAGATAGACGCAGCTGCATTTTTATAGTTTCATCCATGAGCTACAACAATAAGGCTGTATCTGTATGACTTTAGAAAGGTATTTACTTTTAATTTTTTATTTTTTATTTTTATATATAATATATAAAATATTATTTTTTGTTATCCCGGAAAAATATTTAAAAAAGGGTTTATTAATTACCTTAAAATCAAAAAATTGAGAAAATTTAATGTAGCAAGATATAAAAATTTTTTAAAAACTGATAAAGTCGGTAAAAATATCATTTATCTGGAAAAGGTGGATTCCACCAATAATTTTGCTTGCAGAATTTTAAAGAATAAAACTGAAAGCAATAAAGTCCCCAACGGCACTCTGGTACTTGCCGAGACACAGAAAAAAGGAAGAGGTAGATTAGGAAAGCTGTGGCTGTCCCCTTTGGGAGGACTGTGGTTTACCTTAATAATAAAAACCAGACTTGCAGAAAAAAAACTGCCGGAAGTAACGCTTATTGCTGCATATTCCACCGCCGCTGTCTTAAATAAAGAATATAATATAAAAGTAACTATAAAATGGCCCAATGATCTATATTATAAAAAAACCAAGCTGGGCGGCATTTTAACCGAAGCCGAAAAAATAAACAACGATATTTTCTTAATCATTGGGATAGGCATAAACGCAAATATTGACATAGAAGATCTTGCACCTTTTAACAATAAATCCATATCAATTAGAACAATCCTCGGGAGAGATATTGAAAGGGAATACCTCTTAACAAAAATACTGTTCGAATTTGAAAAGAATTATAATTACTACTCCCGGACAGAAGATTTCAAGACCATTTTCAAAAAAATAGAAGACATTTTAGATTATAGTATGGATAATTTAATTTCTTAAGTAAAATCTATCTTAAATAGATTTTACAGGTATTCAAGTTCTGGCTTTAAAGGATTTCTTATTTATAATCATTCTTTTTTCAGCTGTATTTATTACCATATCAATATTCTGATGTAGTTTTTCTTTAATAGCACTCCCGATTGAAATACTTACCGGAAAATTCTTTTTGCATGACTGCTTACATTTTTCAATTACTCTTTCTATAATACCATCGGCAGTTTTACTATCTGTTAGAGGAAGTACTATAATAAACTCGTCACCACCCCATCTAACCACCACATCTTCATTTCTAAAACAGCTCTTTAATATTCCTGCAACTTTACAGAGTAACTGATCACCCCTATCATAACCATAATTATCATTCATCTCTTTTAATCCATTAACATCAGCGAAAATAATGCTTAAGGGAAGCTTCCTCTTTGTATTTAATCTTTTTAGTTCCTCCTCAAAATAAGCACGATTATACAGACCAGTTAATTTATCATGGAAAGATAGATACCATATCCTTTCCTCTGCTTTTTTTTGTTCGGTTACATCTCTGAATGACCATACCCTTCCATTAATTTTATTATCCTGCCTTAAAGGGCATGAAGAGCGCTCATAAATTCTGCCATCCTTAAAATTAAGAATATCAATACATTCAAGTTTGGATCTATCAAGTTTTTTGACTTTCCTTAAAAACTCTTCCGGATCTGCAAGCTGCTCAGAAATATATTCAAGAAGTTCATCATAAGTTCTAAGGTCAATAATTTTTTTAGGGATATTCCACAACTCCAGAAACTTGCTATTATATAATAAAATTTTACCTTTTCTATCAGTCGCATAAATACCATCTGCAGTAGAATGAAGAACAGCTTCAATCTCAGACTTGCCTTTTTTAATCTCTTCTTCCGCTTTTTTCTTATTCGTTATATCCCGTGAAACACCAAATGTACCAATTATTTTACCATTTTCGTTATATAAGGGCATTTTTGTTGTTGATATCCATCTATCAGGTTTATTTTTATAAGTCTCTTTTTCTTCAAAGTCTACTATGGGTTTACCTGTTTTTATTATGTTCTGCTCATCCTCATATGCCTGGTTAGCATGCTCCTTGGAAAAAAAATCAAAATCTGTTTTTCCAATTGATTCTTCAGAGTTTTTAAGTTTATAAGCTCCCTTCGCACAGGCTTTATTGACTCTTATAACCCTGCTTTGAAGATCTTTAAAATATATACTATCGGGAATGTATTCCATAAGAGCGTCCATCATTTGTTTTTCTGTTACAATTATTTCTTTATCGTTTGATTTCTTCTTCATATTAAATGCACCTTGCTAAAAAAATTCATTATTTTTTTATTCTTTATTTTTGTCTAATATATCATAAAATAATATATAATGTAAACATTGATACAATTCTAATTTAGAATACTACATTTTATATTGTATAAATACTGATTATTATATAATTCCAAAATTTGAATAATTTTTCCCAAGTTTTATTTGCAAAATTTTTTGTAATAGTCTTAAATGAAATATAAAAAATCAATAAATTTAAATTTTGTATAAGGTAAAAACGATATGACTCTGAAAGTACCCAAACAGGAAATACGCGTTAAAATAAGAACTGATTCATTTTTAATTATTGGTTACATACATATTATGGCAGGCGGCAGAGTTATTGATTATCTTAATTCTCAAACCAATAGATTTATACCGGTTACAGATGCCGAGGTATATCCTCTTAATAATCAGCTAAAAGACGATTTAAATATCAGCGGCAGCAATGATATTGTTTTCATAAACGTAGAAGATATTAAAATGCTTTCATCCCCTAAAGAGATAAAATAAAGCACTAAGCATTTGATTTAATCTTAGCTAAACATGATTTTCTTAAAAAATATTACAATAACTTAAAAATTTACAGGTTTCTTCTTATTCTTTACACCAGCGGTTTTCCATTTTTCACCCTTTTAATCAGCATGGGCACTATCTCAAATAAATCCCCCTCTATTCCGTAATTAGCTACTCTAAATATGGGAGCCCCGGGATCTTTATTTATGGCAATAATGATATCCGAAGTCTGCATTCCCGCAAGATGCTGTATCGCACCTGAAATACCGCAGGCAATATATATTTTGGGGTTGACTGTCTTTCCGGTCTGGCCTACCTGATGGGGATATGATATCCATCCCGAATCTACTGCGGCCCTTGAAGCTCCTACCACTCCCCCCAGCAGACCGGCAAGTTCCTTAAGCATCAAAAATTTCTCGCTTCCCCCCAGTCCTCTTCCGCCTGATACAATTACATCATAATCAGTGATATTTATTTTCCCGTCAAGTTCCTTATCGACACCCAGTAATTTATATTTAGTCTTAAATCTGGAATCATCAATTTTTATATACTCGATTTTATCCTCATAATTACTGATATTTCCGGCGATTATATTCTTTTCCATGACATGAGGTCTTACCGTTGCCATCTGGGGCCTTGCGTTTCTTGTAATGATAGTTGCAAGAATATTGCCTCCAAAAGTGGGCCTGGTCTGAAGGAGTATTTTTCTTTCATCATCTATATCAAGGCTTGTACAATCTGCGGTAAGTCCTGTCTTCAGTATAGCTGCAACTTTAGGAATTAAAGTTCTTCCAAACCAGGTAGCTCCTGCCAGAAATATCTCAGGCTTATACCTGGTTATTATCTGCACCAGGACTTTGGCAAAAATATCATCAAGATTATTGGAGAAGACAGGGCTCTCCACAAGATACATTTTATCCAGGCCATACCTGAAAGCCTCTACTGCACTCTCTTTAATCGAATTACCGATTGCAACCGCGGAAAGTTCGACGCCAAGCCTGTCGGCCAGTTTCCTGCCCTCGCTTATGAGTTCAAATCCAACATCCGCTATTGTGCTGCCGTTTGCCTCAAGATATACGCAAACACCACTGTAATCCGAAAAATCTTTTTTCCCTTTAGCGAGCCCGGTTATCTCTATAGAATTAAATTTACATGCTTCAATACAGGCTCCGCAGAAAACACAGTTTTCATTAATTACTACTCTTCCGTTTACTATCTCAACGGCATCATAAAGACACACTTTTTTACAAAGGCTGCATCCTGTACAGGTTTTTTCATCTACTTTAATCTCCACTGAATATTAACTCCCTGGCTCATATTACGTTCAATTCTTTTAATACCTTAAACAAATGCTCCACCTGTTCCCCCGTTGTCCCTTCGATTTTTAGTGTTTCATGCTTTATTTGGGGTATAAAAATCTTTACTACCTGGGTATAGGAACCGGAGAGACCCACTTCATTTTCATCTGCTTCCAGTTTTTCAGTATCCCATACCGGGATTTCCGCATTTTTAGCCTTCATCTTACCCCGGAGCGAAGGGACTCTGGGAATATTTATATCCTTTACTACCGATATGGCTGCGGGAAGATTTACCTCAAAAGTTTCATATCTATCTTCCATAAGTCTTTTAACTTTCATTTTATTTTTATCTATTTCAAGAATACAACTTACATAACCAATAAAAGGTACGTTCATTTTTTGTGCAAGTTCCGGACCGACCTGGCCGGTATCTCCATCAAGGGTTTGCTTTCCGAGTATAATCAGCCTGCAGTCTTCTATTTTATTTATGGCTCTTGCCAGAGTGGCAGCAGTTGCCCAGGTATCAGCACCTGCAAAAGCCCTGTCCGAAAGAAGAACAGCGCTATCCACCCCCACAGAAATCGCTTCTTTTAATACTTCCACAGATTGAGGAGGTCCCATTGTAATAGCAACTACTTCTACATTCTCATCCTCAAATCTTTCCTTTATTCTTACTGCTTCCTCAACAGCATAGGAATCAAAAGGGTTTATAATGTTTTCTACTCCCTCCCTTATCAGGGTATTGGTATCAGGATCAATCTTAATTTCAGTGGTACCCGGTACCTGTTTTATACAAACCGCGATCTTTATTTGAATCACCTGCTTATTTATAATTACTATACATTTTTAATCAATTGTCCTTATTGATTGCCCCTATAAACTGCTCTTAATGCCTGCCCTTATAAATAAAAAAAATACCTGCGCACAAGTAAATATATATATTGCATAAATGATGTGTATATATCCAATAAGTTTTTTCCTTTAAATCCTTTTAAAGCACTCCTCTTTTTATCATATCCAGAGCAATTACATTTCTCATTATCTGGTTGGTTCCTTCATAAATCTGGGTTATTTTTGCATCTCTCATCATCTTTTCCAGAGGATATTCTTTCATATATCCATAACCTCCCAGTATCTGAACTGCGTCAATAGTAACTTTCATTGCCATATCCGATGCAAAAAGCTTTGACATTGAGGAAAGACGGGTAACATTCTTTTCTCCACTGTCGATTACTTTAGCCGTATGGTATACAAGCGCCCTGGCAGCCTCGATATTTGTAGCCATATCAGCAATCATGTGCTGAATTGCCTGAAATGAGGATATGGGAACATTAAATTGTTTTCTTACCCTGGTGTAATTTAACGCTTCCTCCAGAGCTGCCCGGGCAACTCCTACCGCCTGCGCTCCTACTGCCGGTCTGGACTGATCAAAAGTTTTCATAGCTAAGATAAAGCCCATTCCTTCACTGCCCAGCAGATTTTCTTTCGGTACTTTGCAATCGGTAAAAATAAGCTCTCTCGTTGCAGAACTGCGTATGCCAAGCTTATTCTCTTTCTTTCCAAATTCAAATCCCGGTGTTCCCTTTTCTACAATGATAACGCTTGCTCCCCTTATGCCTTTTCCAGGATTCGTCATGACAAATATAGAATAAATATCCGCTTCACCACCGTTTGATATCCACTGTTTGGTTCCGTTCAAAATATAAAATTCACCATCTTTTTTTGCAGTAGTCTTAATATTGCCCGCATCACTTCCAGCTTCAGCTTCTGTCAGTCCAAAAGCTGCAAGTTTGCTTCCACTTGCCATCGGCGGCAAGAATTTCTTTTTTTGTTCCTCATTCCCTGCAAGAAGTATGGGTATGATACCCAGGCCAGATGCTGCAAAAGAGGTCGCGATACCTAAATCCCCCCGGCTAAGCTCTTCGGTAGCCAGGCACACTTCAAAAATACCTGTACCCATACCTTCATATTCTTCCGGTATGAATAACCTGAAAAGATCGCTCCCGCCAATCTCTCTTATTATTTCCGCCGGGAATAATTCTTTCTCATCCAGCTCGGCTCTTACGGGAATAATCCTCTCTTCTACTATTCTGCGGCAAATATCTACAATCATCTGCTGTTCTTCGGTTAAAAAATATCTCATAAGTCCCTCTATTTACAATATTATGATTATTATTAATTTAGAACCGTTTACAAAAAAGACGGGACAGTAATTTAATAGTTTCACTATTTTTAAGTTAAAACACTTCCTGGATAACTTATTGAAGTGAAACTTTATACATACTGACGCGTCTTAACCAAGTGACTTTAAAGCTTTATGCTTTGATATACTTTTTTCTTATGCAAAAACATTATTAAAATTATTGATTAGATTCTTCCGGGAGAATTTTTATGAATAATAAATTTAATATTGGAAATACAGAGATTAAGAAAATATTCCCTGTAATTGGTATTACCTTAAATCTTACCTCCAATTTAATATTTTCACTCATTTTTGCGATTCTTATGGCAATCTCTGCAAACTCATTCATATACTTGCCTTTTACTCCCGTCCCTGTGACCACACAGGTATTGACCGTACTGCTTTCCGGACTTTTTCTGGGCAGCAGGTGGGCTCTTACCAGCCAGGTAATTTACATACTTATGGGTCTTATGGGATTTCCTGTTTTTAGTGGATTTAAAAATGGTATAACTGCCCTACCTGGACCAACAGGCGGGTATATAATCGGATTTATGGCAGCTGCATTTGTAACGGGATACATATACGAGAATTCGTTAAAAAAGAATATGAGCAATACAGGTAGGCTATTTGCCTGCCTGGCTTCCTGTTTTGCAGGAGTAGTACTTATCCATCTTTTTGGATTCATTCATCTATCCGGATATTTTTTCAGTACGGGCAGTGCTTATCCGGTTTCAGCAATACTTATTAAAACCTGGGAGCTGGGTACCCGGCCTTTCCTGATAATAGATTTCCTAAAAGTAATTGCCGCAGTAATTATTATAAATTTAAATAAAATTACAAAATGAAAAAAATAAAAATAAATGATATTACCTTAAGGGAAATATTTCAGAATACAGACCTTAAGCATATAGATTTGGAATCATTTGATATGATTTTAAATCATATCAATGATATAAAATACAACAGTCTGGAAATACTGGGTGGTTCAAGCTTCGAGAAAATTCTTGAAAGCAATTTCAACCTTTCACCTCTCGGACTTGCGACATATATCAAAAATAAAGTTCCTTCAATCCCAATTCAGGTACTGATTGGAGCAAGGAATCTATGCGGACTGGAAGTTTACTCTAATGATATCATTAAGAGATTTATAAAGCAGTGTACTGCCAGCGGTATAAGTATTTTTAGAGTATATGACTCCTTAAATGATCTTGATAATCTTAAATACACAATATCGACAGTAGTCGAAAACGGAGCCGCCTGCCAGGGCACAATTATATATGAAAGTCTTCAGGATACAGGCTTCTATATAGAAAAAGTAAAGGAGTTAAAAAAACATGGCTGCAGCAGCATCTGCATAAAAGATGTCGAATCAACAATGCTTCCCAAAAAAGCAGGAGAACTTTTCAGAGAACTGGGCAATGCAATCGATATCCCCAAGTTTTTTAGCGCGTCAAACCTGAGAGGTTTACAGATACTGAATTATTTTGAAGCCTGCCGCAGCGGTTGTGACGGTATAGACTTGAGTTTTTTCCCTTCATCATACACAGGCCGTAATCATACTGTATTTTCATATATCTTAAGCCTTAAGGATACAGATATTTCTCATAATCTGGATTATCCAAAATTAATCCAGATGGATGATATTATAAAAAGGCATATTTATCCGTTTATTAAACAGGACCTATTCCCTACCAACTTTATTCTTAATAGTATCAACAAAAATCTTCTTCCAAAATGGCTTATCTCAAGTATAGGAAGCCAGCTTGCGGAAATCGGTGAAACAGATGCGATGGACTCTGTTCTTGAAGAAGTTTTTAAAATAAAAAAAGAGATAGGGAACCCGACACTTGCAACTCCCACAGGTCAAATCATAGGAAGTCAGGCTATACTTAATGCTGTTATTTCTGATTCCCGGTGGGATATACTATGTGATGAGATCAAAAAACTGATATGGGGTTATTTTGGAAAACTTCCGGGAAAGATAAATAAAAAAATTATTGAAAAATTAGAAGATTCTTCAGGCGAAGATAAGATTAAAGTTAACCTTGAAGTTGAGGAAGTTTACGAACAATGCAAAAATGAACTCGTAAATTTTTCAGATAAAGAAGAGGATATTTTAAGCTACTGTTTTTATCCTGAAAAAACAAGAAAATTTCTTGAGAAAAAAAAAGCTGGTCTTAAAAAAGCAGGACCGGTAAAAGATTCTGGAATATATATAGAAAATTCTACTTTTGGAAAATACGGGACCGGTTCAATTGCAAAACTGGAGAATCTTGATATTAAAAAATTAAGAGAGATAACTAGTCTTGTTGAAAGCAGCAATATAGAGGAAATTAAACTGGAAGTGGAAGGAATTAAAATCTCTATAAATAATCCGGGATATAGATCAGCAGAAAAAAGTGCAATAAAAGAAAAAAAATCCGAATCCGAAGCTAAAAAATCTGAAAATATAGTTGAAATAAAATCCCCGATTGTGGGTATATTTTATTCTTCCCCCGAACCAGACAGCCCTCCTTTTGTAAAAATCGGAGACAGGATTAAAGAAGGAGACACGCTGTGCATAATAGAAGCTATGAAACTGATGAATAAGATCAATTCAGAATATAACGGCCAGATAATAGATATAACTGTCTCTAATGAAGACGCTGTAGAGTTTGATCAAACATTGATGGTTGTAAAAAAAGACGGAAAATAATCAAATGTTTAAAAGAATACTTATAGCAAATAGGGGAGAAATTGCAGTAAGAATAATAAGGGCATGCAAAGAGCTGGGTATTGAATGTGTTTCTGTATATTCAACCGCAGATAAAAATTCAATTCATATAAAATTATCAGATAAAAGCATCTGTATCGGCCCTCCTACTTCTTCAAAAAGCTACCTTAATATAGATAATATAATTTCCGCTGCACAAATAACAGAATGCGATGCAATTCATCCGGGCTACGGATTTCTGGCAGAAAATCCTGAGTTTGTAAATGCATGCCGGCAAAACAATCTTATTTTTATAGGACCTCCCGCCGAAGTAATTTCCCTTGCCGGCAATAAATCAAAAGCCATAGAAATAATGCAGCAAAATAAAATACCGGTCATTCCCGGTTCATCGGGTAATGTAGAGAACATAAGAAAAGCATTAAAATTAGGAAAGCGCCTGGGTTACCCGGTTATCATAAAAGCATCATTCGGCGGAGGGGGGAAAGGAATGAGAATCTGCAGCAATAAAAAAGACCTCTTGACCTATTTCCCTCTTGCAAAATCAGAGTCCGGATCTTCCTTTGGGAAAAGCGAGGTATATATAGAAAAATATATTTCAAAACCAAGGCATATTGAATTCCAGATTATTGCAGACAATTACGGCAATACCGTGTGTGTAGGAGAAAGAGAATGTTCAATCCAGAGAAGACATCAGAAACTTATCGAAGAAGCTCCTGCAGTTAATCTGCCTTTTAAAACCAGCAGATTGATGCGTGAATTTGCGATAAGGTCAGCAAAAGCAATTAATTATAAGAATCTTGGAACAATAGAATTCCTGCTTGATGAACAGGGAAGTTTTTACTTTATTGAAATAAATACCCGGATTCAGGTAGAACACCCTGTAACAGAGATGGTGACAGGAATCGACCTTGTTAAAGAACAGATAAAGATAGCTTCCGGACAAAAAACTAATAGTGCAAATGAAAATTATAAAGCTCGCGGTTACTCTATAGAATTCAGGATTAACGCAGAAGATCCCGATAATGATTTCAAACCCTGTCCCGGAAAAATAAAAGATATTTTTTTCCCGGGTGGACCTGGCATAAGAGTGGATACTTTTGTACACTCTAATTGTGAGATTTCGCCATTTTATGATTCTCTTATAGCAAAACTTATAGTATGGGACAGGACCAGGAAAGAAGCAATCTTAAAGTCACAGCGGGCTCTTGATGAATTTAAAATAGAAGGAATTAAAACCACCATACCTTTTTATAAAAAAATTATACAGACAGAGAATTTTATAGCAGGAAATATTCATACTCATTTTATTGAAGAAGAAATGTGATAATGATAATCTAATAATCATAGATTTCTATAAGAAGGCCTTCTCTATCCCTTAAATAAAGGGTGTCATGATCATTGTTCCATACTGGCCCATGGCTGCCCCAGTAAAATTTACCTTCACCATCTTTTCCGTTTCCGGTAAAAAGATATATGACCTCATCCGGTTTAAAAAGATGCTTATTAAATTTATAGATATTGGTAGCACTGTCTTTAATCGTCCAGCCGTATATATTAATAATATCAGTTCCTGTGTTTTTTATTATTACATACTCACCATTTAAATTGATATTATCACTTTCTTCTGCATCATAATTTATCAAAATTTCTATACTGGCTGAATCCGATTTCTGCCATACTCCAAGATTATTTTCTCTTGCATAGCGTTCAGCCTCCAGGAATTTATCGTTATACTTTACGTCAGGCGGATAAGTGTACGCATTTGCAAATCCTCTTATCACCATTTCAAGATTCACAAACAAATCATTCATATATACATATCTTAACAGCCTGCCATATTTATCCATTTCGGATACATCTTTTTCCAGAATTACTTCCCTGCCTAAAACCATTACCTGTAATGTTTCTCTTGCTTCTTCATAAAAATACATCCCATATTCAGGAGTATTTATTCCGATAAGCCTTATTTTACTTCCATCTGAAAGTACTATCGTGTCCCCATCCACCACTTCTTTAACTGTAAAAGTAACACCTTTACCAGCCCTGTTGTCCTTACCATTATTATTGTCGCCTGAAGTCCTATTGTCACTGCCATTAATACTGCTGCTGTCATCCCTGACACTGCCTGGGGTTTCTTCACCGGTATTGGATTTATCATAATCATAATAAAGACCGCAGCCGTAAAAGAAGACTGTCAAAATTATTATAATAAATGAAAGAATTTTTTTCCGGGCAATCATTTAATAATGTTTTTTACGTAGTTCTGAAAGTTTTTTTCTTGTTTTAATGCTTAATCTTTTTTCCAGGGCAAGAAATTTTCTATCAGATTCTTTCCTGAAACCAGCTATCTTTTCCCTTAATTCTCTTTTTAAATCTTTTAGTTCCATATGAAATTCTCTGCAGGATTTACGGTAGACATTTTTTCTAAACACCACTTTCTGCTGCAGGTAATCTGAAGTAACCACAAAAATTCTGCTATAAACTGCTGGTTCCATATCTGCATGTCCTGTTTCCGCTCCTACCAGCTCTTCAATTACAGCATCGGCTGATTCATTTCTTCTGGAATAAATAACCTTAACATCATCAATAGTCTGTATGCTTCTTTTTTGGTTCTCACTGTTTCTGGCATCAAAAATAATAACCACATCACAATTTTTCTGGCTTTTATACAGGGAAAGATCAGCTATTAGTTTTTCTTTTATATAGTCTATTTTCTCTCTGCTTAATTTGCCGGCTTTAAAAAAATTGAATATTAGGTTGTGTCCGTCTACTATTATTAAATTCTCATGACTGATGCTCTTTTTCAATTTGCTCCTGAACTCTATATAAGATAATCCCGCTGGCAACCGACACGTTTAAAGACTGAATTCTGCCAATCAGTTTGATTGATATCATAATATCACAATTATCACTGACTAATCTGCCTATTCCCTTATCCTCACTTCCAAGAACAAGCGCCATAGGAAAAGTAAAATTAACTTCATTAAGGTATTTCACTTCCGGAGTTACATCCAGGGTAGTCCCGTAAATCCAGAATCCTTTCTCTTTTAATTCCTTTATAGTTTTTACAATATTTGTTACCCTGAAAACTTTTACTCTTTCAAGGGCTCCGGCAGAAATTTTACTTACTCTTTCATTTAAGGCCACACTTCTTCTTTTTGGCACAATAATCCCTTCAAAACTAAAGGCATTGCAGTTCCTTATTATTGAACCAAAATTGCCTACATCTGTTACGCCATCAAGTATTATTAATCTGCTTTTACTCTTGCCACAGCTTTCTCTATCCATTTCCTTACCAAGGTAATCGTCAAGATCCGCATAATTATATGGTGATACTATTGCTAATATACCCTGGGGATTGATAATCTTAGCAAAAATGTTATCAAATTGTTCCGGATCAAGTTCCTCTATATAAATATTTCTACTCTCTGCCCATGTAATTATACTCTTTACCCTTGCATCCTTTTTCCTCTGACTGTTAATTATAACTTTATATATTTTTCTTCTGCCGGCATTCTCCGTAATCAGAGAATAAACAGGATTTATTCCTGATATATATTCATAATTTATATTTTTATTTATAGTCATTACTCATAATTTCTACCGGAGAAACCTCACAAATTAATTTATATAAAAAATTCATAAAAATATATTATGTTAAATATATCTTTTTTATTATAAATCTTTTTTATCTGCATCTTTCCTGTTCACAGTTTTCCACACGGTACCCTCTTTTCTGTCTTCCAGTATTACATCTTTACCATATAGATAATCTCTTATCTCGTCAGCTTTTTTATAATCACCGGCTTTTCTGGCAGCTTCTCTTTTTCCAATTTGACTCTCTACTTCATCTTTTGTTATTTTTACTTCAACTCCCATATGTCCTGTTATTCTCGAAATCTCTTTTGAAAAATTTATTCCCAGAACCGTTCCCAGTTCTTCTATTTTATCCGAGGCGCTTCTTAAACTTATTTTTACGGACCGGCTGATTTTAAAATCCGGTTTTTGTATTATACTGTTTATATTTTTTATAAATTCAAAGATATCCCCTATTGCTTTTGCTGAATTATAATCATCATCCATCGAGTCCATAAAATCATTTTCAAACTTTTCCGTAAAGGATTTCAGTTTGGAAGCTACCCCGTTAATATCTTCTTTTTCTTTTTCCATTACACGCGAACAACCAGTATGTTTTACTAAAAAATCAATATTTTTTAAGGTATTTATGATTTTTTCCAGTGCTTTACCCGCCTCACTCAATTTTTCTATACTGAATTCAAGCGGGCTCCTGTAATGAGTGGAAAGAATATACATTTTTATGACATTGGCAGAATAAATTTTAAGCAGGTTTTTCAAGATCCAGTTTTCCTTAAGTCCCAGCGATTTTGACATTTTCCCTTCTTTTACCTCAATCATACCGTTGTGCATCCAGTATTTGACAAAATTGCCTTCACCAGGAAAAGCTGCTTCAGACTGTGCAATCTCGTTTTCATGATGGGGAAATATCAAATCTATACCTCCACCGTGGATATCAATATGCCTGTCCAGAAGTTCTACCGACATTGCCGAACATTCAATGTGCCAGCCGGGCCTGCCTCTGCCCCATGGACTATCCCAGGATGGTTCCCCTTCCCTGGCTTTTTTCCATAAAGCAAAATCGATTTTATTCTTTTTTACAAAACTATCATCTTCAGTATTTTTCATTTCATTTATATTCTGTCCTGAAAGTCTCCCATAAGCAGAGAACCTGCTTACTTCAAAATATACATTACCGTCTACAACATAACCGTAACCATTTTCAATAATCTTCTCTATAATATCTATTATTTCAGGAATCATCTCAGTGGCTACAGGCATCTTGCTGAACCTACCCACCTCAAGATTTTTAATATCCTCCAGAAAAGCGTCCGTATACCTTTCAGTTATTACCTTATAATCTACTTTTTCTTCCTGCGCTTTCTTTATTATCTTGTCTTCAACATCGGTAATATTCTGGACATATTCCACACTGTAGCCCAGATACTGAAGATAATTCCGTACCATATTAAATACTACGACAGGTCTTGCATTACCTATAGATATAAAGTTATAAACTGTAGGGCCGCATACATACATTTTGACCCTGCCTTTATTTATAGGTTCAAATAATTCTTTTTTTCTATTCAGGGTATTGTAAACTTTTAAGCTCACCCATATCCTCCCGGTAATGAGATTATTCCTCGCCTGATTTTTATTAATTAAAAGCTTTTGGACTTTTTTAGCCGCAGATATTACTTCTTTTCTTTCCTTAATTTTTCTATCTCTTTTTCCAGAAAATCTATCCTGGCACAGCAGTCACTTAAAATCTCACTGACAGGGTCAGGCAGATTCATTCTGTGAAATTCATCTGACAGGATTTTTTCTCCTCCGATTTTTACAATTCTTCCCGGGACTCCTACCACCGTACACCTGTCAGGAACAGATTTGACTACTACCGCTCCCGAACCAATAATAACATCATTTCCAATCTCAATAGAACCAAGTACTTTTGCCCCTGCGGAAATAACTACATTATTTCCGATTGTAGGGTGGCGCTTGCCCTTTTCCTTCCCGGTACCGCCCAGAGTTACACCCTGATAAATAGTCACATTATTACCGATTTCCGTTGTCTCACCAATAACTACTCCCATACCGTGGTCTATAAAAATACTTTTTCCTATCTTTGCTCCCGGGTGAATCTCAATACCGGTAAAAAACCTGCTGCACTGAGATATATATCTGGGAATAAAGGGTATTTTATGTTTGTGAAGCCAGTGTGCAATCCTATGATTTATAACTGCGTGCACTCCTGAATAAGTAAAAATAATTTCCAGGGTATTTACTGCAGCAGGGTCTCTTTCTTTTGCAGATCTTACAAGATCTTTTAATTCCGCTATTAGTCCCATAACTTTACCTTATGGCTATAAATTTAAATTATTTAAATTGTAAATTTTATCAATTACAGATTGTTGCTTTTTATATATTCTAAGGTTTGTTTAACTCTTTGTATACAATTTTCTAAACCCAGCATGGAAATAACCTTTGGCAGCTCCGGACCATGTGTTTTACCGGTAAGAGAAACTCTGACAGGCATATATAAAAATCTGCCTTTTATTTCTTGCTCTTTAAGATTTTCTCCGATAAAAATGATTAACTCTTTACTCTGCTCTTCATTAAAATCTATATCCACACTATTGTCAAAGGATTTCCATTTACTTTCCAGACTTTTAAGAAAATTTGCTATCACCACTTTAGAAGTATCAAGTTTCAAAATCTCGATTGATTCTTTACTATAATCCATAATTATCTCACAGAAAAAATCTTTCATATAAAATGGAAAATCACTTAAGACTTTTAAATTATCCCGGAATGCTTCTGCACCTTTTAAAACTTTATTAATTACTTTTTTATTTTCCATCTCTTCAGTATTTATTACTTTGTCTTTTATTAAATATGGCGCACATAGCGCGACCAGTTCACCGGAAGTTTTTCTTCTTATATAAATACCGTTTATCCATTTTAATTTATCCATATCAAATACAGCCGGGCTTTTTGATATATTAGATATCTTAAATTTACCGGGAATATCTCTTATGCTAAATATTTCTTCTTCATCTCCGGGTGACCACGAGAGTATTGAAAGGTTGTTTGCATTAGCTTCTGCCAGTTATCCTTCTTCCCTTAATTGAGATATTGTTGTAGCTCCGTGTATCTT
>CAZLME010000004.1:274-27402 GCA_964560595.1 uncultured Actinomycetota bacterium | reverse complement strand
AGTCTTATTTGCTGTTTTTGATTATAAACTCTATATTATATCTGCTGCAATTATTCTGGTATCTGTTGTATTTTTATCCCCCTTTTTAATACTTCCTTTTGCGATACTCTTTGGCTGGCCGCTGATGATAATAGAACTGATAATCCTGCAGATAATTATAATCTTAATTACTAAAATAATTCTTTCTATAAGGTTTAAATGTAGAGCCATGGATATCTTATTGCACCCTGTCGCTGTTACATACCTGGTACTGATTGCCATGAATTCAATATTTAGCACTCTGATTGGAACAGGTTTAAACTGGAAAGGCAGAATATACAGTGTCAGTAAAGAACATGAATTGACCTTTGTGAATGATAACCATAAATAATTACCGGATCTTTGGTGTAAACAAATCTTTTAAAGTTTTCTCTTTTCTGAATTTGAAATTATTGCCAATTGTAATCGAACGGTTGATGTATTTGGGAACAATGATTATTAAGAGTAAAACCACCATAATGAGATAAAGCACAGAGTCCTTGAATAGCCATAAAAATATACCAGAAAAAACAATTGACATAATAACCGACCATATCATATTCCTGATTAGAAATAATGGTAAGAGCATACCTATGGCAAATGCCAGAATGGTAAATGGGCTGATTGCAAGGAAAAAACCTACTGTGGTAGCTATCCCTTTGCCGCCCGATAGTTTCAGGTAAGGAGAGTAATTATGGCCGGCTACTGCGGCACACCCGGCAAGTATGGCTATAATCTCTGATCCGGTGATTCTTAAAACAAGAAAATATGGTAGAAAACCCTTAAGTAAATCGAATATAATCCCTACAGCTCCCCAGTATTTCGATATGTTAAATACCAGGTTCCAACCGCCTGGATTCTTGTCTCCGATTTCTCTTAAATCTTTACTGCTGTGAATTCTTGCAATAATATTACAAAAAGGCACCGCCCCTATGAGATAACAGAGAACTACCAGTGCTATATTTCTTATAATTTCCAGGATATTCATATTAAGTAATAAAAATTATCTTTTCCGGTATTACTGTAACTTTATCACATATACCCGGTTATTTTAAGAAGACGTTTAAGATAACAATTTGTTTATTAGAAACAAGTACCCATTTATAGGCAACACCCGAGTTAACTAAAGAAATGACAAGTTTTAAGATGGTAGAATAATTTTAATCTTTAACCTGGATTTTTCCTATTGCCCAAAATATCAGCAGCGCTACAAAAGCCGGGAATAGAACAAAGAAACTAACGACCAGAGTAATAACCCATGCTATTGTATTCATTTTGATCCAGTGCTCATTATCCCTTTTTTTATCATCTTTTTTATTGTTCATTTTAAAAACTCCTGTTAATAATTTTTAATAATTCTCTTGTAGCTTTTAATTAATTAGTGCAGAAATAGGCTAATTATATCCTGACTTAAAATAGTAAGATAATTGCTATAATAACTCAACATGGAAAAATATGAAATCTTTAGTACCGGTTCAGGGTAAATCCGGTAGATAATCTTTAATTAGACAGCAATTCTGCACTTGAAAGATATTTGTGGCTATATTTAACAAAAAAAGTTATAATACATCTTATTCCTATGTTTAATAATGTTTCTCATAGTGATAGAGCAAATATCTTGCTTCTACCTCCAGAGGTAATGTTATTAGACTTGAATAAATAAGTAAAAGGAGGTTAGAAAAAATGCAAGGTAGCAAACTATATGTAGGAAATCTTGATTATTCTGCTACTAATGAGCAGCTGGAAGAGCTCTTCTCTAAGTATGGCAAAGTCAATCAAATCGACATAATCCCGGGCAAAGGTTTCGGATTTGTTGAAATGTCTGATCCATCTGAAGCAGAGAAAGCTAAAGAAGAACTTGACGGCACTGATTTTTCTGGACGTACATTAAAAGTTGATGAAGCACGTCCCAGAAGAGAAAGACCAACAAGAGAATATCGAAGATATTAAGAATACTGTAAGTAATCAGAATTCGAAATAATAGAGATATTAATCAAATAGCAGATAGAAGAGTGGTAAGAAATTTATTATATTTCTGTAACCAGCTCTTTTATCTGCTATTTATTATTTGAAACTGTATTTTAATATTACTCTTCTACCTATATTGGGAAAGACTGCTTTAAGCGGATACATATATGCAAGATTTGTTGATTGATAAATAATTTTTTCCAGGCTCAGGCGATATCAATTTTTTTCATGCGGCGTATGGTAAGAAAGACAAATAGAATAATTATAAAAAATGAGATAATAACAATAGGGAGCAGGGAATTATCAAAAATATTCAAGATGTCCGCTGCTTTAAAAAGAAGATAATTGGGAAAATACGCTCTTACAGTTTTAAATTGATTAAATATGGTCATGCTGTATGCAAGGACTAAAACTGTAATTCCCGCAATCAGACCTCTTTTAAAACTACTGCTAAAGAACAGCAATATAGAAAATAATACCCAGTAATAAAATATATACAGCAGTGATGATTTTAATACAATCGTAATCGTCAGTATCCCACCGATAAAAAGATTGTTAATATAAAAATAATTGGACAAAAATGCTATTACTATAAAAAAGGAAATTGTAACCAGATAATGAATATATTTTGCGAGTACAATACCCGCAGGGTCTGCTCCTCTTGAATAGGGGAAGACCAATTTTTTCCCGTAAACTTCATTGGAGATTAATCCCATTAAAGAAAGTACAATAAAAAGTGTTCCTGTTTGAAATAAATCACTCTGGAAACTTTGAAAAGCGCTGTCCCGGGTAAAAGTAGAAAAAACATTAGACAATTCAGCAGGGAGATAATTTTTCATTATTAACGGTAAAAGTTTCAGCATAAGCGGATTAAGCAGAGCCCAGAAAACAGTACCTGTAAATAAAATCAGGTATTTATTGGTTCTAACAGCTTCCAGTATTTCTTTTTTAAAATAGGCTTTAAATGAGTTCATTTTTACTTACCATTCTCATAAAAATATCCTCCAGAGTACTTTTTCTTAACTGGTAACTTATTACAGCAGTATTGAGTTTTGCGAGCTCTTTTAGGATTTCCTTTTTGGCAAAATCCACATCTTTGACATAAATACTCACCCTGCATCCATTCATTTTAATATTCTCAATCCAGCTAAGTTGTTTTAATGGCTCAATCTTATCTCCTGAGATATCTTCAAGTTCGACATCAAAAATAGGCTGTATGTATGTTTTATACAGCCGGGATAAATTTTCAGTCAGCAGTATTCTTCCTTCATCTATGATGCATATCCTATCGCAAACTCTTTCTGCATCATTTAAAATATGTGTGGATAGAAAAATAGTAATTTTTTCATCCTTCAGCCCTTCAATAAGCTCTAGCATTTCCATCCTTCCTTCAGGGTCAAGAGCAGACGCAGGTTCATCAAGAAAGAGAATTTCAGGATTATTCATAAACGCCACCGCAAGTGCCAGCCTTTGCTTCATGCCTCTTGAATATCCGCCGATACGTCTTTTACCCTGTTTGGTTAATTTAACCATTCCCAGGAGTTTATCTACGGTTGATTTTATTTTTTTTGTATCGCACTCTATAATTTTACCAATGAAGCTTAGGTACTCGTAGGAATTCATATAGTCATAAAAACAGGGAGTTTCCGGTAAATACCCGATTGATTTTACAAGCTCCCGTTTATTCTTTAGGAAGTCTTTTCCTTTTATAAATATTTTACCATCATCAAACCTTATCAATCCGGTTAAAATATTCATTGTAGTTGTTTTTCCGGCACCATTGCGTCCGATGAAACCAAATACTGAACCTTTTTCTACTTCAAAACTTATAGATTTCAGGGCTTCAACGCGGCCGTAATTTTTCTTTAGACCACTGACCTCAATCATTTTCTATTTCTTTCTTTCTGCCTGTAATTAGAAAAATAACGGGACCGATAATATCAATAAGGACTATGATTAAAATCCAGCCCCATCTTGGGAGATAAGCGACTTCATTACGGACAGCCTGAACCAGGGCATAAATCATCAACCCGTACTGGATTATAATTATTGGAATAAAGAAAGGTAAAAGTTTCAGGAATTCCGTCAAAAAGGCCTGCATTTCGGTTGAAACTAATTCAGTCATATTTTAGTGTTTGGAAAATTTATAATTATATACATTATATATTTTATGGAGGATTAATAAAGAAAATAAATTAGAAGATAAATTTTGAAATTATAATAAAAATATAACAAAATAATGATATACAATAAATTTTAATTAGAGTAGACTTTATAAAAATTTTTTATTTATAATAAATTTAATATTTTAAAGGGAGATAGGGCTGATGTTAAAAGAAAAACAATTTAATTTCAATGATATAAAGTTGCATTATGTTAAAAGTGAAAACAATGGGCAGCCGGTAATTCTTTTACATGGGTTAAGCGACCGCTGGCAGTCATATCTGGCGCTGATTCCATTTCTATACCCCTATTATACTATTTATGTTCCTGATTTAAGGGGACACGGGGAATCGTACAGAGCCGGATCTTATAGGATTATTGATTATTTATGTGATATTGAATCTTTTTTGGTGGATTTGTTTGATGAACCTGTATTCCTGGTAGGGCATTCACTGGGAGCAGCAATCTCACTATGCATTGCGGCAAAATATCCTGAAAAATGTAAAGGCCTGGGCCTGATTGAACCGTTTATTTTTAAGGATAAGCTTGATGATGGTGAATTCCGTAAATATTTCAGCGGCTGTTTAGATGTGTGTACTAAATATAAAAATGCTGACTTAATCAGTAAAAATATTAAGGAAACCGGAGTCCTGGCAAGAAAAAGAGCAGCGGATCTTGTCAAGCTGGATATCAGGGCTGTTCAAGCTGTTCTGGATAAAAGTGTATTCGATGGCTTCAATCTGGATGAATTACTTTCCAGGGTCAGCTGTCCAGTACTGGTGTTAAGAGGCAATCCTGAACTTGAAGGTTTTATAACTGAAGAAAAGGCGGATTACCTTAAAAAAAGGATAAACCGATGCGCCATAGAGTATCTTGAAAAATCAAGCCATATAGTCCATATTGACCAACCGCTCGAAACAGCCAGATATCTGCTGGAATTTTTTACTTCGGTATAGGTTTATATGGATATCTACCTATCCGGCAATATCCTTAAAAATATTTAATGCGGTCTGCATTATGGCGCTCCCGGCAGTATAATCAAAGCAATCTTTATCATAAATGCAGGTAAAAAACATTCTTCCCTGATGTGTGTTTGCGCTTATTACAATCTCGCCCCTTATGGCACTGAAAATAGGTCCGTAAATTTCTTCAATCTCATAATTGCCGTATTTCTTTTGCATCTGGACTCTTCCCAGGTTGGAAAGAGAGAAATCGTAATTAAAGGGCTCGTCCTCCCTGTTTGAAAAAAATAATTCAGGATCTTCAATACCATCAAGAAAATACTCATTGAAAAAATAATAACCAATCAGAGGTTCATAATTATCCAATTGAGCTTTTAATTTTGTATATATTTCCAGTGCAATTTCAGGAATTGTCCTTTCCGGGCTGCAGTCAACATCAGCAGTTAAAATGCCGTTAAAAAGGCCAAAGTAATCTTTTGCCTCGTCTACCATAAACGGCCTGAAACTTACGGGACTCTGCAGCACCCCTTTGAAACTGTTCTTTTCCTTTAATTCCAATGAGAATGCCCTTAACAGCACTGCACCAAGTACGGCATGAACTGAAAGATTATTTTTCTTTGCAAATGATACTATTTTATTTGCTTCCTCTTCGGCAAAGGACCAACTATGAAGAGCAAAGTCAGGTTTAGGCGGCGGCTCTTTTCGCGGGGGTTTTAATTCCGGAATTTCTCTATTTGTAAGCCACCCGGGCATTTCTTTCCCCTTTATTATATCAAGGGTATCTTTTTTAATTAACTTTGTGAATATGGGTGCTTCCGTATATGGGTTTACAAGTAACCCGGGTTCCGCAAGAAATAAAAACAAATTCTCTAAAAAAACAACCGCAGAGAGCCCGTCACATATTGCATGGTGAAAGATAAATACAATATCTGACGTATCTTTGCCCTGAATAAGAAAAACCCTTATCATGGGACCTTTGAAAATATCAAAACGCCTGTATAATTCTTTTTTCAGAATAGTTTTCCAGTCAGCTTCCTCTACGTTTGACTCACACAACGGTATATCCGGCACATTTTCTGTGGTAATGAATTGTTTCTTACCGGCTGTCATTTCAACCCTTACTCCGGCAAGCGGATGTTTTTTCTGTACCTTTGACAGGGCTCTCTCTAATTCGTTTTTACCGACAGTACCGCTTACCTTTATCCGGAAGCCAAAAGACATAAGGGATGTATTCCCCATGTTATATAATATTCTTTCATATGCTATTGTTTCTCTTTTTATAATATCACCTTACCTCCCTTAATGATTTTACACAACTTCAGTTTGCCCGGATTTTTTTGTTAAGTTATGTACCCATTTGTTTGAAAGAAATCGGTAAAAACCTGCTATCATTTTTACTAATTCTTCTGTTGCTGCTATTGCCATAACATAATATACAGGCAGTTTAAAGATAAATGCAGCTATTGCTGCCAGCGGTACTCCGACAACCCATATTCCGCCAAGTTCAACTATCATACTGAAAAGGGTATCACCGCCAGCTCTTAAAATTCCGTTCTGGAATATAATATTCATTACCCTTGCCAGCATAATAAGAGCCATTACCAGCAGCAGATGGTAAAGGTAAAGGCTGCTCTGTTTGGGTAGATTATAGAAATTTATTATATACCTTCTGATTATTATAAGAATTACAGCAATTACACTTGAAAGTGCAACTGATATAAAAAGGAAATTTTTTGAATAATCCCTCGCTTTATATTCTTCATTGGCTCCGATTCTGTTTCCAACCATAATAGCGCAGGCGCTTGCCAGACCCATAAATATCGTAAGACTTATACGTTCAATAGAACAGGCTATATTATAAGCGGCAAGTGCTCCGGTACTGATATGTCCGTATATTACACTGTACATGCTGTATCCCAGCGCCCATCCTACACTCTGGCCCATAACCGGGAACCATATTCTTAAAAATTTTCTAATCATTTCTTTTGTGTAACTAAAGAGGCTTCTTAAGCCGGCAGCTACCGGGTACTTTCTTAAGTAAGTAAAACCGACCGTAATACTGAATTCAACACTTCTGGCAATAACTGTTGCAATTGCTGCACCCTGCACCTTTAATTCAGGGAACCCGAATTTTCCGAAAATAAGTAAATAATTTAGTAACGTATTTAAGAGTAACCCTATCAGGCTTGAGACCATGGGAAATTTTACATGTTCGGTACTGCGTAGTATTGTAGCGTATACAATAGACATTGAGGTCATAATTAGACTGAATGCAATTATTTTTATATATTCTACACCCAGCCTGGTAACTTCAGGGTCATTGTTGAACAATCTTATTAAAGTACCGGGAAATAAGAGAATAGTTAATGTGAAAATAGCGGAGATTGTTAAGGAAAAAGTAATGCCTATCCCCAGATATGAGTGTATGGTTTTAATGTCTTTTTTACCCCAGTACTGGGCTGTAAAAACAGCGGTACCTGTGGCTATGCTGAATACAAACATTATAAATAAAAAAAATATTTGATTCCCAATACCAACCGCTGCAACCTCTCTTTCACCTAACTGGCCAACCATAAAAACATCTAAAAAATTAAGGGCAGAGGTAAGAAAATTCTGCAGCACTATGGGTGTTGCAAGGGCCAGAAGCTTTGGTATGAATTCTTCGTGCTTTTTAAATGAGTTGATAATCGCTCCCAATTACGGCACCCCTTTGACGGAGAGACTGATCTCCTGCGATACTATTGCACAGATATAAATAAAAATGAAACTTAGATTTTATAATAAGATTTTAAAAAAGCCAATAAAAATTTATCTCATTTTTTACTTCTATGTTCAGGATTTTTCCCCATAAACTTTAATGCTGGCAATTGAGTTTTTGTTATTCTCTTTTAACCTGGCCAAATCTTTAAATTCAATACCTATACTTTTAATAGCGCTTTTTATATCAGGGCTGTCAATGTCAAAAGCTAAAGTTGATTTAACCTCATCAATTATTTTTATATTAACGAACCCGGCATCTTTTATGGTAGTGATATATTTTTCCTTTAGTATGGCCCCGGCAATACAACTGCTGTTTTACTTTGCAATTCTACCGTAGCTTTCTCTGACTATTTTTTTGATGTCTTTATTTTTCATTTATTAACCTCCGCAAATGTTGAAATAGCTTCCATGGCTGTCATTAACCGGATGTACTATTTTTCACCGCTTACAGCATATTGCTTTTTTCTTAATGCAAATAATAAGATAAAAATAAGAGCTGCATCTATGGCAATCAGAATGAATGTGTTTGTTGCGATATCGGCCCAGCCTCCGCCTTTCTGACTTAACTCGATAATCGGCTGGGTGACATAATAGGTTGGGAATATTTTACCGATCCACTGCGGAATCCCGGGGAACATGTAGATGATAGCAGGGGCAAAAAGTATGATTCCGGCAGATTTCCAGATGGTAAATATGGTAACAAAATCTTTTGTATAGACTCCGAGAAGCATTCCAAGCTCGGCTGCCATTATTGCACCAAGTGTCAGTACTATTATAAGGAGCACAGGTTCGGCACCGAAAGCCCTATTCATTGCCAGAATAAGGATACCCATAAAGAAACTAAGAATAAAGCCGAATATTCCTTTAGCCAGAAAAATATCTTTAATTGATGCTGGAGTTATCATCAATGCTTTTATTGTCCTCTTCTCTTTTTCCATGGTTATTGAGGTTGACGGCAGCATGAGCCCACCCAGAAATATTGTCATGAGTACAATGAAGGGGAGCAGCCGGTCGTTCCATGGAATGCTCGTCCTGTCACCAAGTGTAATTGATTCTATTTCAACAGGAACTTTTTGAGCTGTCAGCTCTCTTATTGTGTTGGCTATCGTCACTCCTATTATGGTGCGGTTCTTTGCTATACTTTCTCCCCAGATATAGGCTTTGATTTCTGCCTTCTCTTCCTGCATGACGGCGCTGTCAAAACCTGAAGGTATCACAATGCCGATATCAACGGCCCCGGTTTCAACCGCTTGTTTCATATCAGAGATGGTATTATATTCAAGATTATCTATTGAGCTCTGGTCGTCAAACATGGAAACCAGTTGGGAGCTGTCCTCATCCAGAATACCCAGCCTGGGTCTTTCTGAAAGCCAGGTACCAAATATAAGTGAGAAGATAAGTGAAATAGCGACCGGTGCCACAATAGCAAAAACTACTATAAAAGTCTTGGAGCCATAAAAAAACTCCTTACTCAACAGTACACCAATACGTCTGATACTCATTGAAATTTCCTCCTCAATATATAAATACCGGCACAGAATATGGCTGCCGTAAAACCAAAAAGTATTAAAAGATTGACCCAGACATCTCCCCAGCCGGATCCAAAGTTAGCTGCACGGTGCACCGTATCGACAAGATAGTAAGAGGGGATAACCTTGACCCAGTTGGTCGTTGCACCGGGAAACATTACTGTAACTGATGGAATTATGAGGATAATGAGAATAGGGAAACTCCAGGCCAGCACTGACATAAAATCCCTGGCCCTTGCCGATACTAAAAAACTTACCCCTGTAGCAAGTGCTGCTCCCAATAAGAGAGACACCAGAATAATCAAAGGCTGCTTATTCATACCGCCTACAATGGTCATAATCAGCACTGCCTGGATAAATGCAAGACCTATGCCGGAAATACTTTTGGCTATAAAAATATCGGTAACTGTTGTGGGAGTAGCCAGGAGAGCCCGGGCGGTACGTCTCTCTATTTCTTCACTTATAAGATTGGAAAGACCGAGGATTTCCATCATCAGGATAAAGACAGCCAGCAGCGGGCGAAGGCGGTCGCGTGGAGGTATGGGTGTACCCAGCATATCCTGACCCAGTATCTCCTCTGATACTTCAAAATCAAGAGGCTGCCCTGACTGCATATAGGCAAGTTCTCTAACGACAAACTCTATAGCATCTTTTATCTCCTGCGGAGCGTCCGGGGAAAAATACAGGGTTATCATGGGTTTCTGATTTGAAGCAAGTTTTTCGGCTGCATCTTCAGGGATTGATATGCCTGCCAGATAGCTGCCATCGAGTACTGCTTCTTTCAGTAACTCCTCTGATTCTACAGGCGTGATTTCAACACCTTCTTCGTCTATCTGGGTAAAAACAGGGAGTGAAACCGGTGAATATAGCCCAATTTCTAAATTTTCATCAGTCGAGGCTGGCATGACAAAATAGATAACCAGATAGAGAATGAGACCGACTAAAGTTAAATATACAATTATTCTTTTCCTGAAGAAAAGGGATAAGTCCTTTGAAAGCAGGATACCTATTGTGCGAATGTTCATTCGACAAGACCCCGTCCCGTAATTTTTATGAATATATCTTCCAGAGTAGCTTCTCTGCTGTGTATGGTAACCACATTCTCATTAGAAAAAAGTTCCTTAACACTGCCCGGTGTATCTGTTGTATCCAGAGTAATCTCACGGTCTTCAAGCTTGCCGTCCGGTGTAACTACCCTTGCTTTAAGGGCACGCTTGCCGTATTTCTGTTTAAGATTAAGAGGTGTATCCAGAGTTACAATTCTGCCCTGGTTCATAAAAGCAACCCTGTCGGAAAGCTTATCGGCTTCCATCATATCATGGGTGGTAAGAAACACTGTAGCTCCCCGTTCCCGTTCCTGCATAATTATATTATGGATAGCCATGGATGAAGTCGGGTCAAGTCCCGCTGTTGGTTCATCAAGAAATAGAACCTCTGGCTGGTTCACTATTGACCTTGCCACCATAAGGCGCTGTTTCATTCCCTTGGAGTAAGTCTCAACACGGTTTTTCTCCCGTCCTTCAAGGCCGACCCTCTTTAATAATGCCATGGCATCAAACGATTTGATATTAAAGAGACGTGCAAAAAGGTTTAGATTTTCAATAGCCGTCATCTGTTCATATAAATTAGTGGTTTCAAAGCACACGCCAATATCTCTCTTCACTTTTTCGACATTTTCAGTAACATCCATATCAAATAAAATAGCCCTGCCTCCTTTAGGTTTTATCTGACCCGTCAGCATATTAATCGTAGTCGTCTTACCGGCACCATTAGGACCAAGAAAGCCCAGGATTTCTCCTCTGGCTACTTTAAAGTTAATGTGATCCACAGCAATCAAATCACCGTAGGAGTAGTACAGATCCTCGGCAATAATCGCATAGTCAGACATCTTATCTCCTTTCCTTCCGGGTAATGTCTCTGCATTTTAATTTTAATACTATCAATCCCTGTGTAAAATAATCTGATATTTATATAAAATAGTCAAATATTTTAAGTTTTTCTGTCATTTAAAAATTAAAAAGGGATAAAGGAAAATGCAAAGGTTGTTTAAAATGCACAAAAGTTTGCCCGATGAGCCTTGATGTCCATAAAATGGCACAGACTACGGTCATGGAGAATCCCGAATGTGAATGTGTACTATGTGGTTCCTGTATCGACAACTATCCGGAGAATGTAATAAAATATTCATTTGGCAAAGGAAAGTAAAAGCCAGCCATTACTGGCTGCTGCTGTTAATAAGAGCTGGAATTGAAAGCTATTCTTCGCAAACCCTGAATTCAGACTTGGAGGCTCCGCAAATGGGACAGACCCAATCCTCGGGCAAGTTTTCAAAATCATAGGGAGGTTCTAATCCGAACTCGGGATTTTCAATTTTAACATCAAAGACAAATCCGCACGCTGTACATTCCCAATCTTCCATATTATCTTCACCTTTTTTAAATATTTTTAATCACCTTTTATGCTTATTCTTTAATCATTCCGCATTATCATTAATTATATTTATATTACCATCGCGATTAAAATTCAAGCATTTGAATTTTAATTATATGTTTTGCAATCGCGTATTCACTGAATCCGGGACTTTTGAGAGAAATGGTAAGCATGGTTGCAGATAAGATTATCCAGAGGCTTTAAAAGATTTTATGTATCTTTTTCCTCCAGATTCATGCGCCACATTGCCTGAGCTTTTCTCCAGTGAAAAGCAAACAGCGGAATCGCAATTATAATTAGAAGCACTCCTCTTAACATATCCTTAAACGCTCTGTCCTTTTCAGTTTGAATGGATATGTTTATTTCTTCTTCGGCTAATTGCTCTATTTCATTTCTGGTAAGATTCTGGTACTGTTCTGGCGGATACATTGTTATTATACTGGCTTTAGTCATATATGTTACTGGTTTTATGTAGTTTACAGAACCATCATACACAGAAATTATCCCTATTATAAAAATTACGATTGCAATAATGCATAAGATATATAAATAAATCTCTCTAAAATAAATCCTTCTTGCCATTTTTATCTCCCTGGTTAAATTTTTACTTATTGTTTATATATTTATACACAGTCAATAAGTATTGTACTTCTAAATTTGCTACTTTTAAACTAATGTTAAATCCTTATTTAAAATAATATTCTTTTAATATAAGATTGTACCAATAGAGGACTCACATAAAATTTTAAACCGTTAATAATTTAATCAAAAAATATAAAAATATCTATCTTATAAAAAAGTATGGAGTAACAAGAAATGAAAAATAAATCAGTAATAAATTTAGCAATTACAGTAGTACTGGCTATATTAATTATTTTTACCTCTTGTGTCTGCTCTTGCAGGTCAAAGGAAGTCGAAGAAGAGACTGCTATTGATAAAAATATTGCAGAGGATGAAATAAAAGATGAAGAAGATGAAAGTGGGCAGGGTAAACAGATGGAAGAAACCCGGGATCAGGATGACGGAGAGGATACTGAACTAAAAGGTGACATCGTAGAAGGTTACGTATATCCAGCGATATTAAAAAGTATAGATTTTAGTAAAAATACCATAATGGTTGAACAGTTAATAAATGAACCATATCTGGCAGAAATAGGGGATGTTTTAGAACTGGATAAAGACTGTAAAGTAATAAGAATTATTGTAATAAGGGATAAAGAAGAAAAAGAATATTCACATGATATCCCATTGAAGGAAGTTGCCCTGAACACTGAAATCGGAGTTATATTTAAAGAAAATCTGGTATATACCATAATCTCTTCCTTTATGCTGGACACCTCAACTCCTTTACAGGTAGAAGAACTGAAACCTCTGGAAGGGGAATACATGGCAGGTGCATTACTGAAGGCTATAGATACTTCAGGCAATACTATAACCGTTGAACAGCTTTTTAATGAACCGAATGATAAAATAATCGATTCCAGAGTTAAGCTTGCGGATGGCTGTAAAGTGTGTAAAAGCATTTTAATTAGATCTGATGATGAGGGCGAAAGAGAATATAGTGCAGAGATTTCCATAAATGAGATTCCTCTGGATACTGAAATAGGAATTGGTTTTACAAAAGATAATCTTGCCAGATTAATAATATCCCAGGAGTGGTTTCAGGATTAAAACTTTAAATTTCTGATTTAGTTTATTAACTCATATAAATCTTATTTGATTTATTTAATCTCTTTTATTATTTTGAATTATCCTCTAAAATATAAATCTATTTCTTAATTATGGATTAAAGTAAATTATATGCTCGAAATAATACTCATATCCATAGGCCTTGCTATGGACTGTTTTGCGGTTTCTATTGTCGGAGGCGCAAGTGCCGCCGGGATAGGTAATTCAACCGTAACAAAAACAAAAGTTATAAATGCTTTAAAAGTCGGTTTTTTCTTTGGCATATTCCAGGCACTGATGCCCTTAATCGGCTGGTATATTGGTTCTGGTTTTAAAGATTTAATAGAGAAAGTAGGCCACTGGATAGCATTCGGGTTTCTCTCTGCTATCGGAATTAAAATGATTTATGAGGCAGTTAGATACAGGGGGGAAAAAAGAAAGATAGACCTTGTTACTTTACCGGCTCTGCTGATTCTCTCTGTTATTACAAGCATAGATGCTTTGTTGGTGGGTGTCAGTTTTTCATTATTGAATATTTCCCTGTACTTATCAATAACTATAATCGGAATATTTTCCTTTGTATTTTCAGTATCCGGGTATTTCATTGGAGACAGAGTCGGTCAATTTTTTAAAAATAATGTTAGGATAGCCGGAGGAATCATATTAATAGGAATAGGAATAAAAATATTGATAGAACATCTCATCTAAGATTTCTTACTCTCTTGATTGTTGGTCTTATTGGACTCAAAAGGAGAAGTTTCTACTTGATACCGCTTGGTAGAGCCATACTGATTCTTACAATGTTAAGCATGCCGGTAGGCACTATAATCGGGGCAGTTCTATGGGGGAGGCTGAGTCATCCTGCAGCGCAAAAATATCTAAATTACAGAGTTCAGTAGTGCAGAATCCAATAGTGTTAGATAATCTATTCTCCTTGACTTGAAAATATAATATTCTCTTTGGTAAGGAGCCGTAAAAGAAAACAAATAATTACCCAGATTGCCAGTGCCCCGCCCAGATACCATAGTGAAAAAGACCAGGAGGCAAGATTTATTTTTCCCGTGGCTACTCCCAGGGGGATTCCCATCATTAGGCCAAACCCAACTATAAAGGATGGAGCTATTGCCAGGTCGGGATTGTTTGCTAAATTTAAAAGGATAATGATAAGGAGTAGCCCTAAGAAGAGCAGGGGATTAATAAGAAAGCCTGTGACCAGTGCCGGGACGGGTAAAATAAAATTTCCTGCAGCCGGTTTAATTATAATAAAATTTATTGAAAGTAAAACTATTAGTGTGGAAACAGTGGAAATGACAAGACCGGGAAGAAAAATAGCAAGACTTTTGCCTACCCATATCTCTCCCGGAGAAAGCGGAGTAGCCAGTAAAGAAGTAATATTACCGTTAACTTTTTCTTTAACTATGGGAAGACTTGCAAATGACCATATAAATGTGATAAGGATAATTAACGGTAAGAAATAGGCAATAAGACTTATTATCATTTCCAGGATTGGCTTGGCTGGTATTTCCATCAGCCATTTATGCCTGCTTAACACAATGCTGATGATTAAAACAGCGGCGATGGTGACTACAGAGAATATGATGGCTATACTCAGGAAGGCGGTGGACTGCCGCAGCTCTCTTAAATCTCTTTGAAAAACAATACCTATTCTTTTCAAATCAGACTCCTAGCTCGATAAAACTATTCTCTCATTTGTAAGGCGGTGCAGCAAGAATATGGTGGCAATAATAATAACGGCAGCCACTCCTATATTAATTGAAGTAAAGGACCATGAATTAATATCAAGAACATTGTGAATTGTAAGATTAATCATCAATGTTGTAGCAACAGGCAAAAAAATCTGTACGATAATATTGGCATTGGCCGGTTTTCCGGTCAGCCCGATAAGATGGGTAATGAAACTGAGACAGAGGTAAATAAACGGGGCAGCCAGAAAACTGCTTACTGCTATCCATGGATTAAAAAGAAAACCTATCTTAGGAATAAAATATATGTAATTAACAGCAATCATGACAATAAGTGTAAAGATTACTGCGATAATCAGGCCCGGTATAAATATGGCTATGCTCTTGGCAATCCAGATATCTTTTAATTTAAGCGGAGTAGCCAGCAGTGATTCTATGATACTGCGGGACTTCTCCCGTGTCATGGAGTTGGCAGCAAAAGCATTTAGATATACACCCAGTGCAATGAGGGAGGTACTATACATAATCAGGCCGAGATAAAGTTCCAGCTTGGATCTATCCGGGGAATCTTTACTCATTTCCGGGGCTATAGTTATAAGGCAGAAAGTTGCGGTTAAGCTGAGAACACATATTACTACTATAATTATATAAATAAAAAGTACAATTTTTGATCGGAAATTATTTTTAAGGTTTGTGACAATTAATAAACCGGTGTCTCTCATGATGGCTCAACCTCTTTTAAAATAGTGGTATACATTTCTTCCAGAGATGCCTCTTTTTTTGTTGCTTCCTCGATTTTTATTCCCCGTCCGGAAAGAAAGCTGATTATATCTGAAATCTCAGTATCTTGAAAAGGTGAGAAAATAAGATCCCGTTCTTTTTCCTCCTGGAATCCTAAATGCGGGAGATCTTTTAATTCAGCCAGCAGTGATTCCGGAATATTATGTGCAGTTTTAATTACAACCGTACCCCTGCCCATACCGCGGCGCAGACTCTCCAGCTCACCGCAGAGTTTTATCTCACCCCTGTCTATAAGAGCAATGCGGTTACAAATCCTCTGAACCTCATCAAGGTTATGGGAGCTTAAAAAAATAGTTTTACTTTCATCATGTGCTATATTAAGCATTATCTGTCTTATTTCTATCTGTCCTGACGGGTCGACTCCTGATGTGGGTTCATCCAGAATCAGAACATCCGGGTCATGTAACATAGCCCTGGCTAAAGCCAGTCTCTGTCTCATTCCCCTGGAATAAGTGCTTACCCTGTCACTTATTCTATTTGCCAGGCCTACCATTTTTATAAGTTTTGCGATTCTTTCTCCGGCTTCCGACATTCCGTAGATACGGGAGTAAAAGATAAGATTTTCTCCGGCAGTCATATTATCGTAGAGGCCGTCGACATCAAGAATAAACCCTATCCTCTTTCTGGTCTCACTCATGTTAATGTCCTGCCCGAGGATTTCTATCTTGCCGGAATCAGCCTGAAGCAGACCCAGAAGTATTCTTATGGTGGTTGTTTTACCTGCTCCATTTGGTCCGAGATAGCCAAAGATATCACCCTTTTCCACGGCGAAGCTTATTTCCTTTAAGATTTCCCTGTTTTCTAGAGATTTTTTAACGTTTGTTATACTTATTGCCGAATTCATTTTAAGCCCTCTCTTATTTTAATCTGTATGATTTTCAGAGGAGATTATTTTTTTTGATTAGATCCATAACATAATCAACGGCCTTCCGTGACGAATCTACTATCTTATAAAGTTTTTTATCTTCAGGGTTGATAGTGGCGTGTTTTATCACCAGAGACTTATCAATCCAGTCACATAAATCATCCCAGTAGCCGCTTCCGTAAAGAGCAATTGGAAAATGTTCAATCTTATTAGTCTGCGCCAGTGTCAGTGCTTCAAAGAGTTCATCAAGTGTACCAAAGCCGCCGGGGAAAATGATATATCCTACCGAATATTTAACAAACATCATCTTCCGTACAAAAAAATAGCGAAACTCAAGAGATATATTCTGATAAGGATTGCATTTCTGCTCAAGTGGCAGTTCTATATTACATCCGATAGAAAGTCCACCGGCTTTAAATGCACCTTTATTTGCCGCTTCCATTATACCCGGTCCACCGCCGGTAATAACACCCATTCCCTTTTCTACCAGAAGGGCCGCAGTTTTCTCCGCAGCTTTATAATATTCATTTTCCGGTTTGGTACAGGCTGAACCAAAAATAGATATGCACGGTCCAACTCTTGAAAGCGCATCAAAGCCTTCAATAAATTCACCCTGTATACGCAGTACGCGCCACGGGTCAGTATCTGTAAAATCAGATGACGAATCTTTTAATGGCTGTAGTAATTTTTTATCTTCATTCCTTCTATGGTTTTTTTTATTCATAATTTATATTCCTTTTTTTAACTTTTCCATAATTCTAACATATCATATACCATTTGAAAGGGAAAGAACCATACTTCGATTATTGCTTTCCTAAATTAAAGACGGTCTCCTGGATGTATAAGAACCTGCAAAAAGCCAGTATACTGCCGGACACAAAAATCTATCTAGAACCAGTGCTTGAAAAGCATAATTTATTACAGTAAAATTTAATCATCTGGCAAAAAAAATGATTTGTGTCTCTAAAATTTTGCTTTTAAAGTTTTTTAAATCAATACAATTTATACAATAACTCTAAAAAAAGGATCAATGTGATGGGAATAAGATATAAGTGTGCCATACCTTTTATAATTTTAGTATTATTTTTTGGATTCATTTTAAATTCCTGTAAAGCCCGTTCTTTACAGGATGAAGAACCCGGGGTTACAGAAGCAGAAGAAACCGAAGAGAAAATTAAAGAAACAGAGAATGATTTAGAACCAGTGCAGGATGAATTTGATAAAGATGAGTTTGAAGCTGCAAAAGAAAATTCAGAAAAATCAGAAAAGGAAATGGAAGAATTTATTAAGGTAACCAACCCTTCGCCAAATCAGGTTATCAGCAGTCCTCTTACAATTACGGGAGAAGCAAGAGGCGGCTGGTTTTTTGAGGCAGATTTTCCTGTTAAGCTTTTAGACGGTAAAGGAGATGAAATTGCGGTTCATTACGCCACGGCTGAGTCTGATTGGATGACTGAAGATTTTGTTCCATTCAAAGCAACGATTGAATTTAAAAAACCGGATACGGAAATAGGGTATTTAGTTTTGGAAAAAGATAATCCTTCCGGGCTTAAAGAAAATGATGCCAGTTTAATAATACCTGTTCGTTTTGAGTGATATATATAAATGATTTTGCTCTAATGGAAATATAAAACGGGTAACTGCATAGAAAAAAACCATAGAACAATGGAGATTAAAGTGTAGAAAAATATGAAAATAAAAAAACTGAAAGATTTTATTGTCTCAATAGTAATATTAATTGTAATTGCAGTTTTAATAATTACGGGGTGCAGCCTGTTTAACAGAGGAGCTGTTTTAGAGGAAGCAGGGGGACAGGGAGAGCCCGTTGAGGAAAAAACAGAAGAAAAAGGGGAACCGGAAACAGAGACCCCGTCAACTAACATAGATAAGTCACAGGAAATAGAAAACGGTTTTAAGCTGATTGAGAAAACAGTTAAAAATATTGAAGCAATTTTTAATTTTATTAATGAAAACATAGCAGACAGCAATCCTGAACTGGCCTCAAATATGATTTATACAGTAATTAAATTATGTGAAGATTATAAGTCTACAATTGGAGATAAATTTAGTGATCCGGAAGTAACAGGCACAATTTATGCACTTTCAACGACAGCAGTTGAGGAGGGAGAACTAAATCTGGAAGCACTTAAAGATATCGGTAGTGAAAAAGTCAGAGACATCGTTGAAGAGGCGATAGATAAAAAGTATAAAATATTAATGATTGAGGGGATGATCGAACCGGTTATAGATTATCAGGCTTATGATGAATACATGCAGTATTTAAGCCCGGAAATGAAGGATTATCTTGATATAAAAATTGATGAATCAGAAAAGCCCGCCTTAATGGATGCTGCAATTACCATTTCTATGAAGGATTTTATTCAGAGAATTTTAAAATCCATGGAGTATCTAGAAAATTATCCCGATTCACCGAGATATAATGAAATCGAACAGTTTAAAGACTGGAGAATATGGGTGTACCTTGGCGGTATTGATAACAGTCCGGTATTTGATTCAAACGGTAAAATTATACCCGATAAATTAAGTGGGTTTAGGGATGCATTAACTAAATACCCTGATACCGGACTAGCAGAGATACTTGCTTCTTATCTGGAATTATTGGAGCAGGAAGACTATACCAGGACTGAGAGAGTAAGAGATTTTCTGGAGGATATTTGCAGGATTTAAGTATTAATAAAAATTATGAAAATTAATATATTTAAAGGGAAAGCGTTGTTAGTTTTTGTCTTAATAACTTTAATCAGTCTTGCAGTACTGTCGCTTGCTTCAATATTACTGGTTAACCTGTTATACAAACCCGGACACGGTGAAAATGTTCGGCAGTATTTTGATGATGAGTTGCTTCTAAAAGCTTCAAATTACAGCAGAATTTCACTGAATGTAAGCATTGCCCGGCGTTTCCTGTCCTGGCTTATTATGTGCGGTGTGATTATTATATTTTTTAAATATTTTAAAAACACCCATGTAAATATTTTGGCGGCTTTTTCTTTTATAGTCTTATTTTATATATTAATTGAGCTGATACTCCTGCCGCTGTCATATTATAGAGGTTACATAATTGAACACAGGTTTGGCCTCTCAAATCAGACTTTAGCCATGTGGTTATCTGATTACTTAAAAGAAAACGGTATTTCTATATTAATTTCTTCTCTGGGAATGATGGGAATTTATGCCCTGATGGTCTACATACCAGGCTACTGGTGGATAATTTCCTCGGCTGTTCTGGCAATATTTATTGTTGTATTAACCTATCTCAATCCCATATTAGTAGATCCGCTGTTTTATAAATTTGAGAAGCTGGAAGATACCGATTTAAAGAGGCAAATAATAAATATTACAGATAAAGCAGGTATAGAAGTAAATGAAGTTCTCGTGGCTGATGCAAGCAGGAAAACTAGTAAAGCTAATGCATATTTTACCGGAGTCGGGGGCAGCAAGCGTATAGTGGTATTTGATAATCTAATCAATAATTTCTCAAGGGAAGAGGCGCTAAATGTGATAGCACATGAAATAGGACACTGGTACCACTGGCATATATTCAAGAGTATAATCATTGGAGCTATTTCCGGGACTACCGGGTTATTTCTTATAAACGTTATTTTTACCCGCTCCGGAATGGTAGGGGATTTCAAATCAATCCTTGTTTTAATTCTTTTAATATCAGTAATTCTATTTTTGTTACTGCCTTTGCAGAATGCAGTATCCCGAAATTTTGAGAGGCAGGCTGATAATTTTGCCATGCAGGCAACGGAAAATCCTGATGCCCAGATCCGGCTGATGGTAAGGCTTGCAGAATCAAATCTGTCCAATGTGTCTCCAAACCGATACATAAAGTATTTTCTTTACAGCCATCCGCCAATAATGGAAAGAATAGAGTCCGCAAAGAATTTTAATTAAAACTAAAAATCTCCCGGCTGATTCCTTAACCAAAAAAATATCCATACTCTTTTTAATAAATTATTTTCATAATAAATTAATATATAAATTAACTAATAAATAAATAGTTAGATATTGACTTATATAGATAATTTTATTAAACTTAGTATTACTTTCTGTTACTTTTTGATACATTCTAGTTCTTACGGAAATGTATGAAATCGGTATACAGGAAATTGGCGGGTGTTCACTATTAATTTGAGAAAGAGTATATGATGTGGCAGAACAATACATACCTTAATATTCTATTATTATCTATAGTGATTTTACTAGCAGTATCTTTTTATATCCTTAAGTACTTTAAAAAGACTCATAATCTATACTTGATATCAGTCCTGTTTGTTTCGATTGGGTGTATGGTGGCGGAGTATCTCATGCTTGGTTTCACACTTTTACCCTTAAAAATCATATTTGACAGGATTGCTTTTGCCGGTATTGCTGCAATACCGGTTTTATGGTTTTTAGCAGCTCTTAAAATTTCAAATAACGATAAGTATATAAATTATAAAACTATTTCTCTTATATCATTTCTGCCGGCTACACTAATGATACTGAGCTTTACTAATGAATTTCATGGATTGATGTGGAAAGAAGTTTATCTAAGCAATATTACGCCGTATTTATTAATCAAGGAGCCTAATGTATTATCCTGGGTATTTAAATCATGTTCGGCTGTTATTGGAATATCCGGCTTAATATTAATTTTAAGGGTCCTTTTCAAAGAAAAATACTACTATAGAGAACAGTCAGGGTTAATAATGCCTGCTGCTGTTGTTTCATTATTACTGATTACTTTAGGCATTTTAGGTATAGAGCCCTTTAATTACATAAATATAACTCCTATAGTCGTTGCTCTGTGCATGATATCCCTGGTGTTTATATTAAACAAAAGAAGAAAAGGTATGATGCTGACAATAGGGGCAAATAAAATAATTGATAGCATAGGGGATGGAGTATTTATGCTGAGTCCTGAAAACACCGTAGTGAGTTTTAACAATTCAGCATCAATAATGTTTGGAGTTACTGATGATAATATAGTAGGGAAAGATATCCTACGGGTAATGCCGGATATGGATATCAGCGATTTGCTGAATACAGATAAAAGCAGTAAATGCATTAAGATAAAAGATAATGGAAGAACTGCTTATTACAAAATATCCACTTCAGATATAAGGGATTTTCAGGATACTGTGATCGGTAAATATATTATATTCAGAGATAATACAGAAAGGGTAAAAACAGAAGAGGAAATAGAATATCTGGGTTATCATGATAATATGACCGGTCTTTATAATAGGGTTTACTTTGAAAAAGAGATTAAAACCCTGGATACCCCTGTTCAGCTTCCTTTAAGCATAGTAGTCGGGGGTGTCAATGGTTTAAGAATTGTAAATGAGGCTTTTGGCCGTAAAAAAGGAGATCTGGTACTCCGTATCCTGGCAAAGATATTTGAAAAATCTGTTAGAAAGGACAGTGTTGTCTGCAGGTGGGGCGAAGATAAATTTGTATTTATTTTCCCTGAAACATCCCAGAAAGAGGCCGAAAAGATTATAGAAAGAATAAGAGAAAAAATTGCAAACTATAAAATGGATGAAGTGCCTTTAAGTATAGCACTTGGTTCGGCTACCAAGGAGTATCCAACCGAAAATATCGGAGATATAACTATAGAAGCCGAAAGCAATATGTTCAAAAGAAAACTAGTCGAGGGAGGAAGTGTTTCGAGCTCCATAATAGCTTCACTGGAAAGAGCTCTGTTTGAAAAAAGCCATGAAACAGAAGAACATGCACAACGTATGAGTGATTTTGCACAAATGCTTGGTAAAAATATAGGCCTGACGGAGAATATACTTAACGATCTATCTCTTCTTGCCTCACTTCATGATATCGGAAAAGTAGCCATAACGGAAGAAATACTGCTGAAAAAGCTTAAACTAACAGAAGAGGAATGGGAAGCTATAAAGAGACATCCTGTAATCGGCAGTAATATAGCCAAGGCTACTAACCAGATTGCCCATATAGCCGAGGGTATCCTTCACCATCATGAGTGGTGGAATGGAGCCGGTTATCCTTATGGACTAAAGGGTAAGGAAATCCCCATTGAATCCAGGATAATATCCATTGTGGATGCTTATGATGTTATGAGAAACGGCAGACCCTACAAGAAAAAGATGAGTAAAAAAGAGGCAATCGAAGAGTTAAGAAGATGCAGAGGGACACAATTTGATCCGGAACTGGTTGAGGTTTTTATTAAAAAAGTCTTGTATGATGAAAAGCAAATAAAGAAGAAAACAGCATAGCGCCAATCGGAAAATGGCTGGAAGGCGCGGTCTTTAGAAAAATTAAACAATGAAATTGCCAGTTAACCATCAGGCGAAACGGATTCCTTAATTACTTCTGCAAATAAACTCTGGCTGGAGGATAAGGTGCCCCTATTCTTTCTTAGATAGGAGAACCTGAATGGTGAATAGCCCTCAATATCCCGGGCATATGATTTACTATAGAACTTATTATTAAACCCGATTGACTCAATTATCAGTATTTTAATACTTTTTTCCATAAGGCTTTTCATAGAATTGACATTGCTCCCATTAAAACAATTAATCTGTTCCATTATTCTGGCGCCGATGTTAAAAGTGCGGTTTGTTAATTTATCCAGTAGCGTTTGCCGGCAGGCCCGGGAGAATAGAGTCAGAAGTCCCGCCTCTAAATCTTTATCAGTATCCTGTATATCATCGGCAAGCTGCAGGTATGCACCGTAATCAAATAAAAATCTTCTCTGGGCTTCCGTTAGGAAACCGGATACAAGATAACCATCGGCCAGAACTGAAGTGCCCCCTTTTTCGATACATATTTTCAGGACATCCATTTCGCTGAGCGTGCCTGAAGTATCAAGGAGGCTTATACTTTTTGTCTGGCTGTTATGGATAGCCAGCAGGCTCCGGTAAACGTCAGGATAACCTGAACGGTCATATTGTTTTTCAATAATTCCTATCAGGCTGTAAATATTTTTTTCAGCATTGTTTGCAGGTGTAATCTTCTCTCCGTTTATTCTCCGCCTGAAGCGCCGGCTGAAAATGGTTTTTTCCTCCCGGGGGATAGATGGATCATCAAGATAATTATCCGTATAGGGATAAAGCATGCTGTATGCAAAAACAGAAGGTGTTAACTTAACCGGCAGGCCCATCATTGATTGTATCCCGTTTATTATCCAGACATTGCGGTTGGCCTGAAAGATATCTTCCATATTCATATCAGGGTCAAACTTGCGCCCCTTTTCCATAAAATTATTTGTTGATTCCCTGAAATCATCCGAGAATATGATATCTAAGTGGCTATCCTCATAATTAAGGGTTGACTTGAAAAAATTCCTTATATCGGTAAAAGAAACTTTTGTAGAACCGGGATTATTTCCTCCGGCCTTAAGGTTTTTATTCTGTCTTTTTTTTATTTTTTTTAAGAATTCTTCTGATTTTGCCTCGCAGGATAATTTATCTTTATGGGTGTATGTTTCACCCAGAGATACCGGAGCCTGCGTGCTGCATTCATTCCATTCCTTAATGAACCGGTCAGTGTATTTACTAATTTTCATATTCTGTTAAATTAAAATAAATAAATTTTTAAAAAACCTCGTGGAGTTAAATTATAACAAATATTTATCAGTTTAGGTCTGTTTTTTATCTGCAGCTTTGATTAACAGCCATTGCTCTTTGTCTTTTTGACTGCCGGTACGGATCAAAAAATAGGTGCCCTTTATTTTTTTACCGTTAAATGAAACTTCAATTTTTCCTTCTTTTAAGGATTTTTCCATATCAGCTTTATCTTCTTCTTTCTTCTCCCTCATGTTCATATATGTGCCTTTATCCCAGATAATTACCGTACCGGCGCCGTATTCTCCTTCCGGTATGACCCCTTCAAAGTCTGCGTATTCAAACGGATGGTCTTCGGTGCGTACGGCAAGACGCTTTGCGCGGGGTTCTGACGGAGGGCCCTTGGGTACAGCCCAGGAAGTAAGAGCACCTTCTACCTCCAGCCTTAAATCATAATGAAGATTTGTGGCATCATGTTTTTGGATAACAAAAATCGGCTCTATCCCGGACAGTCCCTTTCCTGGTGATTTCTTTCCAGGTGGTTTCATTTCTTGTGGGTTCTTTTTACTCACCCCTGGTTCCGGTGTTTTTTTAAATTTTCTTTTATCCCGGTAATTTTTAAGTTTTTCTTCATTCATAGCTCAATTATAACAGGAAAAATATTTAATAAAAAAGAAAGGTGGGTATAGAGTCGTTTACAAGGATATGCATATAAGATATTATAAAAACAGGATGGCTTTTATGGCCATAGATAAAATTAAAAAATTGCATTTTTATAAAAATATGGGAGAAAAGAGGCAAAAGTGCAGGAGGATAAAAATAAAATCTATATCGCTACACTAGTAATATTCTGGATAATACTGGCTTTCTTTATTATTACAATGGCTGGCATGTATCTACAAAACATGATTCCTTATATAGGATATGTCATAGGCATATCTTTATGGGCTATCTTGCCCATTCTAGGAATAGTGTTGATTATCCTTGCCGTAAAGGCCGGATTTACAAAGATTGCAAAGGCATTCTTTATTCTAACAGGCGCATCGGCACTGGGGATAGGTGTCAGCATATTGCTTCATAACCTTTTATATGGTCTTCTTATAAAAATATTCGGTGAAGGCATCTGGTCAAAATTGGGTGATGAGCCGGTCTTTTTTATTCTTGCGACAATAGTATGTCCCCTGGGGCTGCTGGCCGGTGCAATCGGCAGCATAGTTCTTATAGTCAGGGAGAAAGTCAAAGCGTAATAACTATTCTATAGTTTTGTATATTTAAAATAATTTTAGTGATTCTTATTATGGTTCTATAATTAAGCATATAAGAATATATTAATTAAGAAAGGCTGGTTGAAATGCTGAAAAGTTTTAAAGAGTTCATAATCCAGGGCAACGCAGTCAGTATGGCCGTAGGTATAATCATGGGCATAGCTTTGGGTACTGTTATTAAGTCGCTGGTAAACGATATCTTGATGCCTCCCATAGGACTTCTCCTGGGACGTGTTGATTTTGGCCAATCTTTTTACAGTGCTTAAAGAAAGAGCCACTCCCGGGCCATATCTGTCACTTACTGCAGCTGGTGAAGCAGGAGCGGTCACATTAAATTATGGTGTATTCATAAATACTATTATAAGCTTTATATTGGTTGCCCTTGCAGTTTTCCTTATTATAAGGGCTGTTAACAGGTTAAAAAAGAAAGAGAAAGCTAAACCTTCTAAAAAAGAGTGCCCGTACTGCTTTAGAAAAATTGATATTAAAGCAATCCGATGTCCGAATTGCACGTCGGAGCTGGAAGTCAGGTAAAATTTAGATCTGAACTGAGATATAAAATATATAAATGTTGTTCTGCGATGTTATTAAAAAGACTTTTCAAGCTAGAGCCTGTGCAATTTCTTCTGCAAACTTTTTTATATTTTCATGATTTATCTTTGATATGGAATCCGTAGTTTTTTCTACTTTTTGTATCATGCTTCTAAATATTGGATTCATCTTATCCAGAAGAAGCTCATAGCCAAAATAACCTCTTGCCACTGCTTTTTCAAGAAGCTCTACGGGGAAGCCTTTTTGCATTTCCGTTTCCCAGCCTTCATCTGATCCGCACATAAAAAGGGCGGTTTTTTTATTTAAAAGTGTATTCAAATTCCTTTCTACAAACTTTCTTACACGAGCGTTCATTTGCCCAATCATAAAAGAACCTCCTACCGCTACAAGGTCATAATTTTCAGGTTTTATTCTTTTATTCTTTTTAAGGTCTGCCAGTTCAACTTCATGAGCTTTTTCCTTTAATATATCTGCTAACATACCTGCACATTTTTCAGTGGTTCCATACCTTGTTGCATAAACAATCAGTATCTTCATTTATATCTCCTTCTGTCTTAAATTATATAAGGACTATTAATAGTTTTAATATTACCCACTGTTAAACAATAAGTGTCAATTTTTTAATTTCATAAAATATCAATAATGACCTTACCCCATTAGTTAGCTTTATTATACATTTAAAACTAACATTTTGTTTGAATCGGTTTTTGGGGGAAAGGTCAAACTGGTCTTGTTATCTTGAGAATAAATACTATAATAATATATGTAAAATAATTTCTTCTGTTATAGTCGCGAAATCCCTGGTATTGGCGGTATTTACCTTTATAAAGTTTTATTTTTATTTAAATTATATAAAAGAAATGCTATGAAAAAGAAGATTTATTTAAAAATATACTTCTT
>CAZLME010000004.1:0-264 GCA_964560595.1 uncultured Actinomycetota bacterium | reverse complement strand
TTTGATATCAATAATTGTATTTCTATGCTTACCGTTAAATAGACTTTACTGTGATACATCAATAAGAATAGAACCAACATCTGAATTTCAGAGATATCCCGTTATATATGATGAAAATATAGTATGGATGGATAAAAGAAGCGGAGAGACAGAAATATATATATATAATATAAATTCCGGAGTTTCTAATACCCTACACCCGGATGGTAATAAACAGGTATTACCTGTAATTTTTGAGGATGGGATTATCTGGTCTGAGGATGT
>CAZLME010000003.1:0-32594 GCA_964560595.1 uncultured Actinomycetota bacterium | reverse complement strand
GTACAGGTTCCTATAAATACCTGGTCAATTTTAATTTTCTCCAGTGAGCTTACCGGTAAAGCATTATCAACAGTATGAGGCTGGGAAACCATAGGTTCAATAACTGAACAATTGATATCTATGGTTTGCTCATAAACTGCACCTTTATCCGGATATATTTCCCTGAAACAATTTCCCCGCCCCTGATTTTTCAAATATCCCAGGATAACATTATCAGATGGAAATATGCCTGTTTTTGCTCCTGCTTCAACTGCCATATTTGAAATAGTGAACCTGTCATCAATGCTAAATTTTTCTAAAAGTTCACCGCCAAACTCTAAAGACTTATAGGTTGCGCCGTCCGAAGTAATTTTTCCGATCAAATAAATAATTAAATCTTTTGCAAACACACCTTTATTTGTCTTCCCGTTAAAATTTATCTTTATTGTCTCCGGAACCATAAGCCAGGTTTTAGCAAGAGCGTATCCAACCGCAATATCCGTGGAACCCATTCCAGTTGCAAAAGCTCCCAGCGCTCCGGATGTACAGGTATGGGAATCTCCGCCGATAACAATATCACCCGGACAGGCATATGATTCAACGAGAATCTGGTGGCATATTCCTTTTCCTACATCGCTTATCACTGCTCCCGCCTGCACTGCAAAATCCCTTAATACGGCATGGGAGTTGGAAAGCTCTTTACCGGGGCTGGGTGCCGCATGGTCAATGAAAAAAATAGATTTTTCAGGCTTTTTTACTGTGCTAAAACCCATTCTTTTAAGCTGGCTGACTGCCAGGGGACCCGTTCCGTCCTGGGACATTATTACATCTACATCAACAACTGCAATATCTCCTGCTTTAAGTTCCCTGCCGGCATGTTCGCTTAGTATTTTCTCAGAAATTGTTTGATTCAACAAAACCTCCAATCCTATTCTTGATTTTCCGGTTCTTTTTTTTTGCTTTTGTTTTTCTTTTTAAATTCATTGTAAATATACATAAGTTCCTTATCAAAAAGAGGTCTTTTAAAATCTACGGACATATCCCTTGCCAGGGCCAGTATCTCGTTTGCCTGCTTATCGGTAAGCTCTATATTAAACTCTTTAAATTTATGCAAAATTGTATGTGAACCGGAGTGTTTACCCACAACAAGCTGTCTGGTCAATCCCACTTCGCTCGGGTTGAATATTTCATAATTTCTTGGATTTTTTATAACTCCATCCACGTGTATGCCCGATTCATGAGCAAACACATTTGTACCCACAATTGCCTTCCATACAGGAACAGCCCTTGAAGAGGCTCTTGCTACATATTCGGCAATTTCCCTGAATCTTGATGTTTCTATGCCCAGCTCTATGTTTTCAAGATACCTTAAGGCCATTACAATTTCTTCCATTGCAGCATTGCCGGTTCCTTCACCCAATCCACCCACGCTAACTACAAGGCTTGAGGCACCTCCTCTTATTGCCGCCATTCCATTTGCAGTTGCCATTCCAAAATCGTTATGGTTATATACTTCTATTGGAAGGTCCGCAGCACTTGAAATAGTGCTTATATCCAAGAATGTCCTAAAAGGGTCCAGTCTGCTTACTGTATCACAGATCCTGAATCTATATGCACCTTTTTTACTGGCGATAGATATTAATCTTAGCAGGAATCCAAGATCAGTACGCGTAGCATCTTCGGCGCTAATTATAAAGTTTAGTCCATTTTGACGGGCAGTTCTTATGGCCTCCCTTAGCTTGTTTATAACCCATGTTTTATTCTTTTTATATTTTTCCTTGATATGTATATCGGAAGTAGAAATGTTAATAATCACATTTTTTGCCCCGCACTTAACTGCATATTCTATATTCTCCGGTTCGGCCTCACAATAAACAAACAATCTGGAATTAAAACTATCCTTTAAAATTTCCTTAACTATCTTTCTTTCAACATCTCCCAGAGAAGGGGTGCCTATCTCGATTTCAGGAATACCTATCTCGTCAAGCATTTTAGCTATCCTGATTTTTTCATGTTTGGAAAAAACCACCCCTGCCGTTTGTTCTCCATTCCTTAAAGTAGTGTCAATTATATTTATATGCCTTTTATCCTTTTTTTTGGCCATTACTTTCCTCCCTTTTTACCGGCTTTTTCTACTTTACTCTTACCTGGCTTGCCTTTATAAGACTTATAGGTCTCGATGATTTCGCTATCAAAAAGGGCTCTTTTAAGAGCTGTTGTCTTATCTCTTATGATTTCTGCCAGTTCTTCCGCTTCTTTATGGCTGATTTTGATACCGAGTGCATTTAATTTATAAATTATGGTATTTACACCCGAATATTTACCAAGTATTATTTTCCGCTCCAGTCCGACCTCATTCTCATTAAACAATTCATAGGTCTGGGGATTAGCCAGAACCCCCGAAGCTTTACTCTCGGCTTCGTAAACAAATAAGTTCCCGCCTACAATCGGCTTCCAGGTAGGAAGAACTCTGTCTGAGGCTCTTGCAACATATTCGGATAACGACCTGAAAAGAGTAGTATCGAAACCCATATCCACTCCTTCAATATACTTAAGAGCCATGACAAGCTCCTCAAATGCAGCGTTTCCCGCTCTTTCACCCAGCCCGTTAATAGTAGTGTTAACATAAATTGCCCCTGCCTTAATACCTGCTATGGCATTGGCAATGGCCATTCCAAAATCATTATGGGTATGCATTTCTACATCTATCCCCATAATATCAATTATGTTTTTTACCCTTATAAAAGTTTCAAAAGGGTCAAGAGTGCCCAGGGTATCGCAATATCTCAACCTGTCTGCCCCGGCATCTCTTGCGGTCCTTGCAAATGATAAAAGAAATTCCATATCTGAACGTGAAGCATCTTCTGCATTTACCGAGACATAAAGATTGAATCCCTTTGCATAATCCACGCAGGTCTTAACACTTTCAAGAACCCATTCTCTGCTTTTTCTGAGCTTATGCTCAATATGTATGTCAGAAGAAGATATGGAAATGGCCACCGCATCAACGCCGCATTCAACTGAAGCATCTATATCTGATTTAACAGCCCTGTTCCACCCGAGTATGCTGCAGCTCAGGCCGAGCGAAGCAATCTTTTTAATTGCTTCTTTCTCGTCTCCGCCCATTGCTGGTATTCCCGCCTCTATTTGATGAACCCCTATTTTATCCAGCATCTTTGCTATATGTATTTTTTCTTCATTGGCAAATACCACTCCCGCAGTCTGCTCGCCGTCTCTTAATGTGGTATCATCTATCTTTATATCATTCGGGTTAATTTCAGTCCCCGCTTTCCGGGAAAATTCTGTAAATAGATCTATTTCTCTCATTAATGTCACCTCTCACTACATGTAAATAGTAAAAAAATGCAAAAAAAAATGCAAAAAACATATTTTTTTATAATTTTAACTGTAATTATATCATTTTTTTAAAAAAATATTATATTTATTATAAAAAATTTTAATATTCCATAAAAACAACTTAAAATTTCAATATTTTCTTCTTAATTCAGGCAAAAAATCCCGATACATTCAATTTATTTAGTTTAAATAAAAGAAATATGATAATTATCCAGCAAATCCGGTTAAAAGAAAAATCGTAGAATTTAAAACATATTTATAAATAACATTCACAATAAAGCATTAAAATAGTAAATTAATATTGTATGTTTTTAATAAAGGTATTTAAAAATAGAAATTTTATCTTTGCATTAGCTTTTATTCTTGGTTTGTCCATAGGAGGATATATCGGCAGCTGGACGAAACATCTAACACTCCCCGCTCTGGCTGTGCTAATGACAGTATCCATGACAGAGATTCCTATAAAATCATTTCTTCCGCTAAAAAATGCTATAAAACCAGTGCTGCTTTCCATACTGCTAAATTATTTTATTTTTGCTCTTGTTATGCTTACCATGGCCTGGTTTCTTATCCCGGAAAGAGAGCTATGGATTGGATTTGTTATTATAGCTTTTGCTCCGCCCGGAGTAGCCATACCTCCATTCGCCCGTATAATGGGCGGTGATGTAAAATTTTCACTGATTGGAGTAATCGGCTCATATATAGCGGCACTTATCATAATGCCGGCAGCAGGGCTGGCTTTAGTGGGACAGAGTTTTATTCAGCCTTTAAGGCTTATTACTGTTTTTACCACATTAATAATAATCCCGCTAATCCTGTCACAGATATTTATAAAGATTAAAATTGACAGGCATATATTAAAATTCAGGGGACCTGTCGTAAACTGGGGTTTGTTTGTGGTAATTTTTACAATAATAGGACTTAACCGCAGCGTCTTCTTTGACAATCCAGAGATGCTTGGAAGAATCTCATTGATCTGTTTTGTAACTATAACAGGACTGGGTTTATTGTATGAATTTATAACTAAAAAATTAAAAATCAGCCGCAGCCTATCAGGCCCTATTATTCTTTTTGGAACTACCAAAAATACTGGTTTCGCCGCGGCTACCGCGCTGGCTTTATATGGAGAAATGGCATCAATTCCCGGTGCCATAGCAAGCGTTTTTATAATACTATTCCTGCTCTATCTCAGTTTTAAGGCAAAAAAGAAATCTTATAAAATACAAGAATAAGGTTTTATTAAAGTTTTTTATCTACTATTGCTTAAGAATAAAAAATCAAAATAATTACCAATTATTACTGTGAATCTTTTTTCCCGTATTTTTCCCTTAACTTATTTAAAAGTTCCTTTGCCCGCTCCAGGGCCTCTTTTTCCTTATCATCTTCCGGAACTGCCCATGGCATTGTAATACGCCAGGTAATTTTGTCGCTTAAAGGTTCCTCTGAGTAGGCACCAATGTCATATAAACTATAACCCCTAAACTCAACCGGTTCTTCCTGATAGCAAGCCCAGACAGCTTTTCTTATTACTTCCGGGTCACCCTCAAATTGCAGGTCAATTAAAGTCAGCTGTTTTCTGAATCTCTCTACAAATTCTACTGGAATATTATATAAAAAAGGATGCGGTGAATTGGTGCCGATTATTCTTTTTTTGCTGTCAATTCCATTTTTAATTAATGCCTTTAAAGTTTCACAGGTTAAATGACCTTCGGATTCAGGACCGGCTAATACCAAATACCTGATATTAGGATTTGCCACAATATTGCATACTGTTCCATAATCTGGATATCCAGGCTTGGCTTTTTATCAGTAAATTTTGATACTATCTGGAAAGCACATTTGACCGGACAGCCATCAATCTATGACTACAGGTATGGATACACTGTCATACTTAAAACGGCTGAGGGTTTTAGGTATTACGGGTAAAAATCTCCCTATGGCAACCCCTGCGCCAATACACAGAAGTACCCATAATGTTAAAAATTTTTCAAATAATGGCAGTCCTCTTTTTTCTATCTCCTAAACCTTTCCGGATTATTTTTTCAATACCTCTTCTATTTCCTCTACAGAGGGTATCTTCCCTGAAAACTTTACATCTCCATCTACAGCAAGCGCAGGGGTAACGGTTACCCCAAAATCAATTATTTGATTTATGTCTGTAATCTTTTCGATAACCGCATCGATTTCCAGATTATCTACCGCTTCCCTTGCATTAGCTTCAGTTTTCCTGCATTTGGGACATCCCGAGCCCAGAATTTGAATTTTTATAAGATTTACTCCTTTCCTTTTAATTATCCCTTTGTTTTTTTTAAAAATTAAAATCAATATAAAATTTCTAAGTTAAAAAAATATCCAGATTAAAATAAAAATACTAAGTAAAAAAATACCCGAAAGCCATTCCGGTAAAAGTAGCCATAACTACAACCAGAGCTACATAAGCAAGCGTTTTTTTAGCTCCCATAATTCTTCCTATTACAATCATATTTGGAAGTGACAATGATGGACCGGCCAGCAGCAGTGTAAGAGCAGGTCCTTTTCCCATACCCAGTTCCATTAAAGCTTTTACTATGGGAACCTCTGTCAGTGTGGAAAAGTACATAAGAGCTCCAAATACAGAAGCCACAAAATTTGACCTTATACCATTCCCGCCTACCCAGGTCTCAACTACGCTCTGGGGAAGAAAATATTTTATGACCCCCACTATAAATACACCGGCAAGAAGGATTGGAAATATCTGCCATGCGAGTTTTCCGGTTTCCTTCATCCAGTCTTTTAGTTCGGCCTTCCTGTAGCCAATTATTATAATTACGATAAGAACTGCAAGGCTGGTTCCGGCATATATCCACATCTTCGCCGCACCGAATATAAGTATGGCGAGAAGGGACAGGAAAAATATTATACTTATATATTTTGGTTTCTGGTAACTACTTTGTTCATCTACCTTAAATAAATCCTGATTACCTTCCGCTCTTTTCCTTTCTTCTTTAATCCAGATAAGAGACATAATAAGGCCTATTACTATTGAAAAGATAATTGCCCCAATTGCTCTTGCCACACCAAGGTCATAGCCAAGAAGCCTGGCAGTATAAACTATAGCCAGAATATTTATAGCCGGACCGGAATATAAAAAAGCTATTGCAGGACCGAGACCGGCCCCCCTTTTTCTTATTCCCGCAAACAGGGGAAGAATCGTACAGGAACACACTGCAAGTATAGCGCCGGATACAGAAGCAACGCTGTAGGATAGCCATTTTTTTGCCTTTGGTCCAAAGTACTTTAGAATTGCCCCTTTTGAAATAAAAACTGCAATAGCACCCGCAATAAAAAATGCAGGTATAAGGCAGGTAAGCACATGTGCCGAAAGATACTCAAGAAGCCCGTACCATCCGCTTTTAATTGTTCCTATAAATATTTCCATCTAATCTTTTATCCCTTCAAGAAAATTTAATATATTTTTTTCAATGTTATCCCTTGCTTCCCTGAATTTTCTCAGTTTAAATTCATAACTTCCTTCAGTTAAAGTTCTTGTATCAGACTATATGTAATTTTTTACGGTCAACCCTACTTACTCTGTCTTTATCTTTTTTAACCTCATTATCTGTTTTTATCATTGAAAATATACTATCAGTTATTTTTTTTATGTTTATATCAGGATGCGGATTCATATTATAATTAACCCATTTTCCATCTTTGCCAAAGGCAATCAACTCATTATTTTCTAAGATTTTTAAATGACTCGATATGGTAGGCTGAGAAAGCCCTATTATATCTCTGATTTCACACACACATAAATCTTCCCTTTCGCTCAGTAAATAGAGAATCCTGATTCTGTTTTCATCGGCCAGTGCTTTTAAAACTCTCGTAATATTTTTTAAAGTATTCATTTTAACCTCCATAAATCAAGATAAATTATAATCACATATTTAGATATGTCAATATATAATTTTAATAAAATTTTTTACATTGCCCTGAAATTATTTTTTCTTTTTAAGAAATATTTTTATTAAAAGAATAGCTTTAGCGGTTTATGGGCTTGGGTCAGGGTTATAACATGCAGCGTTTTGATAAAGATATTTTTAATAAGCCACTCTATAAAAATAGAGAAATAAGTTTACATAAAATACTAAGACCAATTTTACAATTGATCTTAGTATTTAAATTTAAATTTTATCCGGACATTTAGCCATATTATTGCTCTAACTACTTCTTCTGAACTCAAAGATAAGAAGAATTAAGCTGATTATAAAAACAGCCAGAAGTGCCCCTCCGGTAATATAGATATTAAGGCCTCCTACAAAACCAATAATCTTGTCTAATATCTTAGACCACTCAAAAAGGTTTAAGAATTTATTTACCACAGCCGCAATTGAAAAAAGGATTATTTTCAGCAGTACTAAAACCACTACCACACGGTTAAATTTATTCATTTCTCACCTCCCTTTCTATCATTTTTAAGTAGTTTTTAATCTTACTCTTCTAACAACATTTTTTTAAGTTAAATAAACATTTTAAGTTTATAAGATAATTGAATATTAATTATACTATTATATTCTAAATTTAAACAAAGATTTTTAAAACAAGAACTTCTTTTTTATCCTTTAAGAACACCAAGCGGCCTGAGCCTTACTGCCTTTTTTGATATTCCGGCATTGTGGGCAACATTCACTACTTTACTTACATCCTTATAGGCCTGCGGAGCTTCTTCTGCCAGCCCCGACATACTTCCGGCCATAACCACGATTCCCTCTTTATCAAAAAGGTCTCTTTTAAGCTCACTTCCCTGAATGATTTTTCTTGCTTTGGACCTGCTCATGAGTCTTCCCGCTCCGTGGCAGGTAGAGCCAAAACTTTCACTCATTGCCTTCTCGGTCCCCAGGAGTATATAGGAATAACGGCCCATATCTCCAGGGATTATTACAGGCTGGCCGATACTTTTATACCGTTCCGGAATATCCTTATGTCCCGGCGGATAAGCTCTTGTAGCGCCTTTTCTGTGTACGCATACTTTATTTACTTTACCATTAATATTATGCTCTTCAATTTTTGCTATGTTATGAGATACATCATAGACGGTACTGATGCCTAATTTCTCCTGAGATTTTCTAAAAAATCTTTCTAAAGCTTCCCTTACCCAGTGGGCAAGACAGTGCCTGTTAACCATGGCATAGTTAATTGCACAAATCATTGCACCATAGTATCTTTTCCCTTCGGGGGAAGACAAAGGGGCACAGGCTAATTGTCTATCATTCAGTTTTATTCCATATTTTGCGGCAGCCTGCTGCATCACTCTTATATAATCACTGCATATCTGATGACCGAGCCCTCTTGAACCTGAATGTATCATAATAGTTATTTGATCTTTTTTAAGACCCATAATTTCTGCAGCTTCAGTATCGTAAATCTCATCTACTGCCTGGATTTCCACAAAATGATTTCCGGAGCCGAGGGTCCCCACCTGATCCATTCCCCTATCCAGAGCAAGATTGCTGACAAAATCAGTATTAGCACCTTCCATCCGTCCTCTTTCCTCTATAAAAAATTTATCTTCCTCCTGCCCATAGCCGTTTTGAACTGCCCAATTCACGCCTTCTCTTAATAATTGGATCATCTGGTTTTTTGACAATCTTATTTTTCCTTTACTGCCCACTCCCTTTGGTATGCTGAATGATAGAATGCTCATTATTTCTTCCAGTTTATCCTTAATATCATCTATGCTTAAACTGGTACGGAGTGTTCTCACCCCGCAGGATATGTCAAAGCCGACCCCCCCGGGCGAGATAACCCCTTTTTCTTCCCCAAATGCAGCCACTCCTCCAATAGGAAACCCATAACCGTAATGTATATCAGGCATGGCAAAAGAAGCTTTTATGATTCCGGGAAGTGTGGCAACATTTATTACCTGGTCTACAGTCTTTTCACCGATTGCATGATCCAGGAGCTCTTTGTCGGCAAAAATTATTCCCGGAACTCTCATTCCATATTCTTCATTTTTTTCTATTTCCCATTTGTAATCACTTATTTTTTTAATCCTGTAACCACTCATTGCAGATCCACTCCTTTACTAGACATCAAAAATAATCTTGCCTTTCCAGTTATAATTTACTCCGCCTTCCTTTATTTCAAGCGCATGGTAAGTCGGGGCTTTAATAGCTATTTTTATTTCATGCCTGGAAAAGTCTATTTTCTCCCCGTAAATTTCAGCCTCAAGCACAGAAGCATTACCCTTCTTTTCAATTTTACTGACTTTGAATTTTGAAAATAAGATATTATTAACCTCGTACAGATAAAGTAATTTTTCCAGCCATAATATTAATAGATCTTCATAGCCAGTATTCTTTTGGGATATCCTGACTCTCTTTTTTTCCAGAGGTTTTACCGACTCCGAATCACACATTATGGAAAACATCCCGGCCGCAGCATTTTCAAATAATTCTGCCGGTGTATTTCCGTAAAACTTGATACCGGTATCAGAGAGGTGGTCAATATATCTATATTTTTTACCTGCTTTTTTTGGGTTCATATCCATTCACAATTTCATTATAAAACGCTATAAAGTCTTTACTAAGATTGTTTTAAAATTAATCTTAGTGATCTTAAAAATAAATTTAATCTCTGTTTTCTTTTAAAAAAGATTTAATGACTTATGCTGTATATTTTATCAGTAAATTAGAAAATTTATATTCTCAAAAAAATAAATGAAAAATATCTCTATCCTGTAAACTAATTTAATTGAAAATAAATCTTATTTTGTTTAAAATAAGACAAATTATCTTTGGCAAATATTATAATTAATGCTTAAACTTATATATAAGCGAAATATAAAATCATTAAAGTCTGCAAATCATTCCAAATATAACATATATAATATATTACCTCTCAGGCTCAAATCAACACTGTTTAAAAAACAAAAAGAAAATCTTTTTTTAAGGAGATTGATATGAATGACAAAAAAAGTCCTGCAATACCCGTTATTAATATTCAGGGACAAAATTGTACCGGTTGCATAACTTCTACAATCTGCTCCGAATATCCTTCAATTAAGAATGTACTGCTCCAGGATATAATCCCGGGATTTAAGCTCGAATTTATATTTCATCCCAATATCATGACTGCAAGCGGAAATCTTGCCATGGAAATACTTGAAAAATCTGCTGATAAAAAGGGTTATGTTTTAATTATAGATGGAGCCATACCGACCGGCAATAATGGAATTTATTGCATTACAGGAGAAAAGGACGGTAAAAAATACACCATACTGGAAGAAGCGCTTAAGCTTGCACCAAATGCAATGCTCGTAATAGCTCTTGGAACCTGTGCAGCATTTGGAGGGATTGCTGCCGCAAATCCCAATCCAACCGGAGCAAAGAGCGTGGGAGAAATTTTTTTGGCCAATGATATTAAAACCCCGCTTGTAAATATTCCGGGCTGCCCTCCCCATCCGGACTGGCTATTCGGCACTATTGAAGAAATCCTTACAAAAGGTCTGGAAAATCTGGAGCTGGATGATTTTAAAAGACCAAAGATATATTACGGAAAATTGATTCACGAGAATTGTCCGAACAGGGCTTACTTTGATGAAGGTAAATTTGCCAAAAAACCGGGGGACGAGGGCTGTCTTTACGAACTGGGATGCAAAGGCCCTATAACTTATGCCGATTGCTCCACAAGGCAATGGAACGGCAGAACAAACTGGGTAATCGGAAGCGGAGCTCCGTGTAACGGCTGCACATCTCCGGAATATCCCGATCTTCTGGGAGATTTCTGTGAAAGAATTATAGATGTTGAAGTACCGGTAAATGAAAAGAAGGCTAAAATCCAAAATAAATAATTATTTAGGAAGGTGAAATTTTGAAAAAAATTGTAATACACCCCATAACCAGAATAGAAGGCCACCTGAAAGTGGAAGTAATGGTGGATAATGGCGAGATAAAAGATGCCAATATCAGCGGAACCATGTTCAGGGGGATAGAAGTTATATTAAAAGGAAGAGATCCCCGGGATGCGGTTCTGCTGACGCAGAGAATTTGCGGAGTATGCCCGGAACCGCACGCCATAGCCTCGGTTACTGCAGTGGAAGATTATGCCGGCCTTTCCGATAAAATCCCTGAAAATGGGATTTTATTAAGGAATCTGATACTTGGAACCAGGACCATTGCGGACCATATTTTACATTTTTATATTTTAAGCGGGCTGGATTATGTTGACCCTGCCAGGGTTATCGAATACAGCGGCCAAGACAAGAATTTAAATACATTAAAATATTTTCTCGGGCAGGGATATTCCACACCATTTTTACCCCGGGATGATATAGATTATAAGTTTGATAAAGAAACCACCTGCGCGGTAGTGAGTCATTATCTCAGGGCTCTTGATATTTACAAGAAAACCCAGCAGGCCGCTACCCTTTTTGGCGGAAAGTGGCCCCATGACGCCGCCATTGTAGCCGGCGGTGTATCCGGAAAACTAACCGCTGATAAAATAACTGAATTTATATGGAGACTTGAAGAAATTAAAGATTTTATTAAAAATTATTATTTACCTGATGTTATAGCTGTAGCTAAAACATACAGTGAGTATCTTGAAATCGGGAAAGGCTGCCTGAACTTACTGGCATATGATTCATACAAAACTAAATCCAATGGTAGCTATAACGATATGCTTTTTAAAGGTGGGCTTATAAGCGATATTGATAATTACAGTGAATTTGATATCAACAACATAACTGAGGACGTAACCCACAGCTGGTATAAGGATTCCGGGCCCCTGTATCCGGGTAACGGTAAAACCGAGCCAGTATCTGATAAGGAAAAAGGATACAGCTGGATTAAATCTCCGAGATACAGCGGTAAAGTATTTGAGGTTGGCCCTGTTGCAAATATTCTTTCGACTTATCTTGGTAAAAAAGATCCGGAAGTTAAAAAAATTGTTGATGATGCCCTATCAGAAATTGGAGGAAATATTTCCAATTTTTACTCAGTGGCAGGAAGGCATCTTGCCAGAGTGCTATCTGCTGACATAATAGCCTGCCAGCTCTTAAAATGGGCTATGCAGTTAAAAGCAGGAGAACCTGCAGCAGTTGAGTACGACCCTCCCGCCGATGGAAAGGGAGTGGGTTTGTGTGCTGCACCGAGAGGCGCGCTGGGGCACTGGTTAAATGTAGAAGAAGGCAGAATATCAAATTACCAGATAATCACCCCCACTGCCTGGAATGCATCACCAAAAGATAAAAATGGGCAGCCGGGTCCGTATGAACAGGCGCTGATCGGCCTTAAAATTAAAGAAAGCGAGAGCCCTATTGAAATTTTAAGGGTTATAAGAAGTTTTGATCCCTGTACCGCCTGTGCGGTTCACCTGATAACGCCAGATGGGGACCTGATTGGTAAATATAAAGTAATCTAAAAGCTTTAAATTTTTTTAGGAGGTCTAATGATATTAACTGAATTTAAACCTGTAGAAGAAATACTATTAAAACTAAAAGATGAGAAAAATATTTTTATTATCGGCTGCTGCGGATGTCCCGAAGGTGCTAAAACCGGTGGAAAAGAAGTGCTGACTGATATGAAAGATAAGCTTGAAAAAGAAGGAAAAAACGTAACCGGTATACTTGAAATAGATTTTCTCTGCCAGAAAGCATTAATCCGTTCCCGCATAAAACCGAGACTCAATGAAATAAAAAATGCAGATTCTGCACTTGTATTTTCGTGCGGACTGGGCGTCCAGGCAGCAGCAGCAGTCTTAAATAAAATCTGCCATCCGGCTTTAAATACCATAACCTTTGGGGGTATAACAGGCATGTGGCAGGGCACCGAAAGATGCGATACATGCGGTGACTGCATACTGGATTATACAGGCGGTATATGCCCGTATTCTGCCTGTCCCAAAAAACTTGAAAATGGCGCATGTGCAGGACAGAGTAACGGGAAATGCGAAACAGACCCGGAAAGGGACTGCGGGTGGGAACTTATTTATAACAGCCTAAAAAAAATTGGCAGGCTGGATATATTAAATAAATTCATACCGCCACGGGATTATTCAAAAATATTACCTTCGGCAGAATTAAGAAAAACAAGATTATGGGCGCTGGACGAAGAGGAGATGGTGTAAACATGGAAGAATCAGAAAAAACAACAGTGGAAGAATCGAAATTTGAAAAAGCGTTAAAAAGTGGAAAGTTTGCGGTAACCTCCGAGTTGGGCCCTCCCAAAGGGGCCGATATCGAAGAGATTAAAGAAGCGGCAGAAATCTTAAGAGATGTTGCGGACGGAATAAATGTAACAGACCTTCAGAGTTCGGTAATGCGTCTTGGCTCGCTTGCAACCTGCCATTTTTTAAAGGAATGGGGACTCGATCCCATATTCCAGGTTACCTGCAGGGATAGAAATAGGCTTGCCCTTCAATCTGACCTGATAAGCGCTTATGTTATGGGTATAAGAAATGTCCTTGCTCTTACCGGTGACTATACCACTACCGGTGACCACCCGCAGGCTGAGCCTGTGTTTGACCTTGATTCGGTTCAGCTGTTATGGGCAATAAAAACCCTGGAAGAGGGAAAAGACCTGGCAGGTAATGACCTGACCCAGAAACCTTCTTTCTTTAAGGGTGCCGTAGTGAATCCCGGTGCCGATACAGAGGCATCTTATGAGCTTCAGATTATAAAAATGAAGAAAAAAATAAGTCAGGGTGCCCAATTCTTCCAGACTCAGGCCATATTTGATGCGGAAGTTTTTAAAAGGTTTATGGAAAGGATTCGTAAGGAGCATATCGATATTCCTATACTCGCCGGTATAATTCTTTTAAAATCCGAAAAGATGGCAAATTATATGAATAAATTTGTACCTGGCGTATTTGTACCGGAGCCCATTGTAAAAAAAATGGAAGCGACAGAAGATAAGGTTTCAATGTGCATCGAGATTGCTTCCAACCTGATAGATGAAGTCAAACCATATTGTGCCGGGGTCCACATCCAGGCTCTCGGATGGGAGAAGCATATACCTGCCGTGGTTAAAGATTTAAAATAGATACAGTGGGAGATTCAAATAACATAAATACCATTATACTCGGCGTGGGAAATATTCTGCTCGGGGACGAAGGTATAGGAATTCACATAATAAAGAAACTCAAAGAAGAAAAGCTCCCCCGGAGTATTTTACTGATAGATGGCTCGACCGCGGGTTTTAGATTACTGCCGATTTTCGAAACCTATAAAAATTGCAGATTCATAATTATAGATGCCCTGAAAATATCATATGATTCTTGTCACAATATAAATTTCAATACCCGCAATACTGAAAATAAAAAAAATATTCCCGTAAAAGGCGGCATTTACATCATACCTTTAAATGACCTTTACGATATAATCGACTCCGGACACAGGGATAGGGACTTTATTTCATTTCACCAGACTGAACTTATAGACGTATTAAAGTTATTTAGATTGACGCATAATATGAAAATTGATGGATTTCTTATCGGTGTAAATATCGGTGATAATAATAAATCAGTTAAACCCATTACATTTTCTATGGAATTATCAGATGTAATAGAAAAAAAGATTCCTGAAATTATAAAATTGATTAAAAAATATATATAAATTTACTTAAGTAAATAAATTTAATTACGCCTGTATAACCCCACCAGCTGTGCTTTTGCCACTATGTTCTCCTCCATCTTATGTTCAATATCTGCTATTCTGGCAGAAGCACCAAGGTCCAGGGTGGTATCCAGTGCAAAAAGTTTAAAGAAATAACGGTGGGTCCCGTAAGGAGGGCTTGGTGCGCAGTATCCGGGTCTGCCCGAGTCAGTCATCCCCTCTACTGCATTCTGCGGACAGCTGTTTTCCGGAATTTCCTTTGTATCCGGGCCAATATTCCATACAGTCCAGTGAATAAAGGTTCCTCCCGGAGCATCAGGGTCATCTACAATTAGAACCAGACTTTTCGCACTTACCGGGACATCGCTTATAATTAAAGGTGGGTTTACTTTCTCACCATCGCAGGTATATTCCGGCGGTATTAATTCATTATCTTTAAAAGCAGGGCTTTCAATTTTCATTTTATTCCCTCCCTCTGGTTGAATATAAATCTTTTCAACACTGATTAATGTTATCACTTTTTATTATTAATTTATAGATTGTTGGAAATTTGAAAAAAACAATAAAACTAAATCTTTTATCACCTGAATCCATATATTATTTTCTTACAGCGCCATTGTTCTTATCTCTGACTTAAGACGAAAACTTTAAAAACCCTATAATTTAAAATTCATAATAGGTAAAGAATATGATAAAATGAAAAACTGTTAACTATATAAAAAATACAGGAAAAATGATGGACAAAGAATTATCAGAAAAAATTAATAAAAAGCTAAAAGAAGCCGGACCCTTAAGGAATTTAAACAGCAAAGACTTTAGATTTAAGACCTGGCATGCCAGCACCATGAACCTTTTAAAAATGCTTCCTTCGGATTTCACCAGGGATATAAACGATTTTAAAAAGTTAACCTTTACCGATACTAAATATCATCGTGGTAACAAACCTTTCAGCTCTTCAGATAATACTAAATATCTGGAGGATCTGGATAATACCATAAAGATTCTGGAAAAAATCACTTCAGCAAAAAAAGAAAATAAACCTTTAAAAACAGCTGAAGTAAAAGAGAAAATTAAAGTTAAAAAAGATATTCCCTTTAAAAAAGAAACTATAAGTGAAAATAAAAATAAAAAGATTTCCGATAATAAGAAAACACATGCTGCTGCTAAAAAAAGTGCTAAAGTCTCCAAACAAAAATCGGTTAAAAAGGCTAAAACAAAAGAAACTGCAAAGACCAGGACAAAAGAAAAACCTTCTTCAACTAAAAAACCGGTTAAAAATAATCATTAATTTTTACTTTAATAAGTCATCAACTTTAGCTTCTAATGCTTTAGTTATTTTATATAAGTTGATTTGTGTCATGGTCTGATCCCAGATCCACACCAGATCTGCCCCTAATCCTCACCTCACTGGACCGACACACTGACTTCGATCGGCGAGAGTAACCCCTGGGCGAACTGATCTATATATGTCTTCCATGCCTCGAAATCTGCAAATTGGCCACTCCTGTCCCAGCAGAAACCAGCCCAATATGACGCAATGTTATCGGCTGGTACCCGGGCCAGCATGAGAAGGTTGTACTGGTCTTCTGTCTGTTTCTCAAAGAGATTAGGATCCACTATAGCCGCTAGACCCTGCTCGCCGGCATTCATCTCCATGGGCTCCCACTTAGCCAGCCATCCCCGCTCTGTGTTTACATCCGAATGCTCTCCTGTGACCTTCTTTAGTCCAACACCAGTAATCAAGTCCATTTGCTTTTCAGATTTGTAAATGCTTTGATAGTGGCACAAGTTCTGCCCGGCATCCATAGAAATCCGCTTGATCTCAGAAACCATTACCCCATTAACTTCGAACAGCTCATAGATCAACTCAAACATTACGCGGATCGGCCCGTTAGTCAGGGGACGGGAATTCACAAAATTCTTAGAGACCCAGAGTCTGTCTGCCGCCCATAGACCATTACCGCCACACCCACGGCTTAGCCCGGCCGAGTAGAAATCCCCGCCTTCTCCTGTATCACCATGATAGTTATCCACCATATACCAGTCATTGATGACCATGCGGGACGTTCGCTTGGACCATATATCCACTGTACTACTGGTTAACGGATATAGGACACAGGTCTCCAGGGTCTTTCCGTATATCCGAAAGGCAATGCGATCATTCTCCCAGCAGAAGTCGTCACACCTCTCCCGTACAAAGCGGCCATAGGCTCTGAACTGGTCCTTGGCATACACCCGCTTGTCACCTACAGTGGCTGTGAAGATCTGGGTTTGTCCGGCAGTAAAGTCGGCCTGGAATATCAATTGGTCCTGAGTATAGTCCCCATCGGTGTCCACTGCCTGGCAGAGCAGTTCCTTGCCAGTTGCGTCTTTAACATGGATTCTGGTCAAGTCCTTTTCGCCGAGTGCTTCTAAATCTTTGGCCGCAAGCTCGATAGTCTGACTAGGTCGTCCAATCTGAAACTTGTTGACGGCAGTTATAGTTACCGTCCCGTTACTCCTTGAAACAGTTGTGTCTTCTTCTAGCATAATCTTATCCCCTTCATTGAAAAATGTTTCTATTACCTTAATAATGTTTCTATCATTTTAAAAGTTTCAAATAATGAAATATAGTTTTATTATGTAAAACTTAAAATACTAGAATAAATCATTTTTGTCAAATTTTAATTGATGTAAAACCCCCGTTTATTGGTGAAGAACCCAGTTTTTAAGCCCCATGTAATGAATATGATTCAGAAGTGGTGCCCCTAAGTCTTGAAACATCAAACCAAATTATAAAAGAATTACTAAAACTTAAGGAATTTGATAATTAATTTTTATAGCCTAATCTCTTAAATTTCAAACAAAATTATAGAATAAATTATTAAAATAGATAAACTTTATAATTAATTCGGCTCCCCGTATTGGACAATTTTAGAACTTTTAAAATAAAGATTAAAATTGATTTATAAGTTTATCTCAAAAGGCTGAGAATAGGCCACAATTTTCTTATCATCTTTCACAGCCTTTAAAAATAAATTTAAAGCTATATTTATTATCAGCTAAATACATCAGCATTTTTCTTAACGGGATTTCTGTTCATTATAAATCATAATACCTCAACAATAACTGCACATTGATGACCGCTAATCTTGCCAAAGGACCTACCACTTCCAAGGGTAAGATAGAGTTTTTCCAACTCATTTGGAGTATAATTTTTTACAATATTAAATCCCCACTTTTTCAAAAATTTATTTATCTCTCCTTCAGGTATTCCAAAATGGTATGGTTCTTTATATTTCGATACTAAATTAACTATTTCTTTTGATCCATAATAATTATAATTGCCTTCAATGGCTTCTTTGTAAATATAAGTAAAAGCAATAAGGCTTTTTCTCATTGAGTTATTCTTTATAAAAGTTAAAGTTGAATCAACGGCATCATCTGTAAGATATTCTGTTACACCTTCCCATACGAAAAGGTTTCTTTTACCTACTTGAAATCCCGATTGGAGTAACCTTTCGGCAAGATTATCTTTATTAAAATTAATAGCAACAAATTGCATTTCATCAGGTATATTTATTTTTTTATCCTTTAATATTTTTATCTTTGTTTCCTGAGTTGGCGCTACATCCACCTCAAATATTCTGGTATTTTTTATATAATCTATAAAACGGTAAGGGCGCGAATCAAATCCTGCACCCAAAATGATTATCTGATTAAAATTCTCTTCAAGTGCATTCTTAAATATTTCATCAAAAAGAAAAGTCCTGGAAACAACCCACTCATAAGTACCAGGTATATATTTCTTTAATAGTGGTAATAAAATAGGTGATAATTTTAATTTCAGTCTTGCGGAACCAGTATGAAATTCTTTTGCAAGATAGTCAGGCCCTTTAAGTTTCCTTTCTTTGTTTGAACAAGCCCTAAAATAGGTCACAAATACTGCTGTATCTGAAATATTTTTATCAATATCCTGTTCGCTATAGATAAACTTATTATTCTTCATATCACAAGATCTCCTTTGATATTATTTCATAGATTTGTTCTATAAATATTTTGTCTAACTCGTCAATTGTTTTACCCATATTAAGCATTTTTATATATTGCTTCCTGTATCTCAGCCAAAAATGTATCGAGCCAATAAGAATGGTCAATAGTACAATTAATTCTACATTTTTTTTCAGGATACGCTGTTTCTGAAGCCACTTCCCGATTTCAACTATTTTACCTGTAATCTTAGCCTCGTTTTCAACAATATCATTTTCACCTTCAAGGTATGACCATAAAGATATCCTACTGTATGTTTTGTCATTCTTACAAAATTTAAATACTGTCTCAATACTCTGAAGAATCATTTTTTTGGGTAAACCAATCATTTTAAGATTTGCCTCTAATACATCACCATAACGCTTAGCAGTTTTTTCCCTTACAGATTTATAAAGATTCTTCTTTGTTTTATAGTGATATAAAATTAATCCATCCGATATACCCGATTTATCCGAGATCATTTTGATAGATGATGCATTGAATCCATATTTAGCAAAGACCTCTTCTGCTGCACTTAAGATTTTTTGTACTGTTGAATCCTTATCTCTGATTCTTTCCTTTGCACACATATTTACTCACCTATATTATTTTACTTAGCATTAAGTAAGTAGTATCATTCATTTTCAATTATGTCAATAATATTCTTAATGAAAATGATAACTTGAATTAAATAAATTATAGTATAATATTCCCCTTCTACATGGTGTGAGGCCTAGCTACTGAAGAATGCATCAAAATACTACTGGACAAAAGCAAAGACTAAAAGTCTCATTAAAAAAATAGATGAAAAAACTAATTTCGCTGGCTCCCCTAACAGATGAAATTTCGAACCAATTTTTTAAAGAATTACTAAAATTTAAAGAATTTGATAATCAAATTTGGTGCCCGAGGCCGGAATCGAACCGGCACGAGGTAAAACCTCAACGGATTTTAAGTCCGTTGCGTCTACCAATTCCGCCACTCGGGCAGGGGTTAAATTTGCTGATTCATATTATCAAAAATCGATAAGGGTGTAAATGATCCCGTCCAGAATATCTCTCTCGCTTACAAGGATTTCTCTTCTACCGAGCATTTTTAAAATCGTCAGAACAATTTCCGTTCCGCCAATAATAATATCAGCTCTTTTTGGGTCAAGCCCTGTTACCTTTTTCCTATCCTCAAAGTTCATCCCGCATAAAAAATCATATATTTCTTCAATTATTTTAAGATTCAATATATGTCCGTGTATTTTTTCACTATCATATTCTTCTAATTTTAAATCAACTGCTGCTAGAGTGGTTATCGTGCCGGCAACACCCACTATGGATAAAGATTTAAACTTTTTTATATCTTCGATTGTGCTCCTGATTCTATCTTCAATATAATTCCGCATTTGATTTATTTTTTTCTCATCCGGTACACCGGAATTAATAAACCTTTCAGTTAAACTGACACATCCTATATCTATACTGCTGGTAAACTCCAGATTGCAATTGTAATCCCCCATTATAAATTCGCTGCTTCCTCCTCCAATATCTATAACCAGAATCCTTGAAGCAAGCCCGGATTTACTGCCGGGTAGATTTGAATTAATATTTTTTACGGCGCCGCAAAAACTTAAAAGCGCTTCTTCTCTTCCACTTACTACATCAACTTTTATTCCGGTATCTTTCTCTACGGAAGATATAAAATTTTTGCTGTTTACTGCTTTCCTTAATGTACTGGTCCCAATAGCCCTGTATTTACTTACATTATGATTTCTGATTACACGCCCGTAAGCTGAAAGAACTTTTAGAGTTTTCTTAGCAGAGTCATCAGAAATGAAATTATTATTCATATCAAGATCCCTTCCCAGCCGCGTAACCTCCATTTTTCTTTCAAGCGTAATGAATTTATTATGGTGATAATTTGTTATGAGTAGTCTTGTTGAGTTTGTGCCTATATCAATAGCTGCCAGTTTCATTTATAGATATCTGTATATTTTTTTTATCCAGAATTATTATTTTTTAATTTCATTATTGTAGAAAATCTTTATATTCCCCCATAAATCAGAATCGGAATATACCTTTTCATTAGATGATAGATTGTTACTGTTTTCAGAATCTTTTGAGGGTGTATTTTCCTCTACAACCACAGAAATGTTGACTTCTTCTCCTGCAGTCATATTAAATTGTTTTCTTGCCTCAAGCTCTATGGCTTCATCTTCATAAAGGCTTTTCTCAAAGGCCAAAAGCCTGATATTCTCGTTTCTGTACCAGTTTAATTTTTCTTCCAGCCCTAATAGTTTTTCTCTTTTTTCAACAATATCTTTTACCTGGTTTATGGAAGTTAATATTGTGACTACTATAAAAAATAAAAAAATGACAATTACGATATTTATTTTAGCTTTTCTTGATAATCTGCTAACAATTTTAATGTTATCATTCATTTTTATATTTTTACTATAATTTTATTACTTTAACCTGGCTACGTTTTTATTATTATTCTATCTTAACCACATCTTTAAGAATTTAGTCCTTGTTTTTATATAATTATAGCATATGCTGAAATAATACCAATATTTGTAAAGTTTTTAACATTTTGTAAATTAAGTCAAAAATAATAAAGTTATTGTTTTAAACTGGTAATTTTATTAAAATATCAACTTATATGTAAGATATAATATTATAATTTAATTCAAAAATTTAATGAAAGAGATACCTTTATTTTCTTCCAGAACACAAAATAAAATCGCGAAACATGTAATGCTCGGGTTTACGGCAGCTATATTAATTGGTTCGCTTCTCCTTTTAATCCCACAGATGACACAGAGCGGAAAAATAAGTTATATAGATGCAGTTTTTACTTCGACTTCCGCTATCTGTGTGACAGGTTTGATAGTCCAGGACACGCCTACTTATTTTAGTGACCTGGGAAAAATCATAATACTTATTATGATACAGATTGGCGGGCTGGGTATCATGACTATCGGTTCTATTTTTGGTTTAATCCTGGGAAGGAAAATAAATATTAGAGATAGATTTTATATCAATACAAGCTTTGGTACCGGGCAGCCGTTCAGCGCATCCAAATTTTTTATGGTAATCGCAGGGACTACCTTTACTATAGAATTTATAGGATTTATTATTATGGCTGCAATTTTTCACTTCAGACATTTTTATCCAATAAAAACATCAATGACTTTCAGCCTGTTTCATACCATAAGCGCTTTCAATAACGCGGGATTTTCTTTATACTCAAACAGCCTGAATAGTTTTACATCCGATATTCCTCTGAATCTAATATTTATGATTTTAATTATACTCGGAGGAATCGGCTTCCCTGTAATTTCCGAGATTATTGCTTTTAAAAGAGTAAAGCACTTTTCACTGCATGCAAAAGTAGTATTAATAGCAACTGCCGTGCTGATACTGGGAGGAGCGCTTATTTTTTTCCTTCTTGAATTTAACAACGCTGATTCTATTAAAAATGAATCAATACCGACTAAAATTTTAGCAAGCTTCTTCCAATCCGTTACGGCCAGAACAGCCGGTTTTAATACACTAAACATTGGAAAATTAAACCCTGCTACTTTGTTTTTCCTTGTTCTCCTGATGTTCATAGGAGCGTCACCCGGCGGTACCGGAGGTGGTATAAAAACTACCACATTCGCCGCAGTTGCTGCAGCAGGTCTGCGTTCAATAAGAGGCAGGAGCGAAGTAACCCTGCTTAAAAGAAAACTCCCTTCCGGTTTAATATACAGGGCTCTGACTATAACTATCGCAGCAATTACTTTAATTATAATTTCAACAATCGGCGTACTTGTATTTGAAAAATGCTCTTTAAAAGAAGCTCTGTTTGAGGTAATATCTGCATTTGGAACAGTGGGGCTAAGCACAGGGATAACATCTGCGCTTTCTATAGCGAGCAAGATTATATTGATAGTGACCATGTTTATTGGTAGAATTGGAATCAGTACTTTATCTTTAGCTATTGCTATAAGGAGTGTTGTAGATAAAATGACATATCCTGAGGAAACAATAACTATTTAAAAAAATGAAAAAACAATTTTTAATAATAGGATTAGGAAGATTTGGAGCAAGCGTTGCCTTTACATTGACTGAAGCCGGACACAGCGTTGTGGGAATAGACCAATCTGAAGATAAAATCCAGAGAATCTCCGAACAAATAGCAGATGTAATAAAATGCGATGCTACTGATGCAGATATACTGGAATCTATGGGTATCCCTGATTATGAAGCAGCTATTGTATGTATAGGAGAGAAGTATATACAGAATTCAATACTTGTAACTCTTCTGCTTAAAGAAAAGGGGGCGAAAAAGATAATCGCAAAAGCTGGCACTAAAACACAGGGCAGAGTCCTTTCAAAAGTCGGTGCTGATATCATAGTTTTTCCGGAAAAAGACATGGGAGAAAGAGTGGCAAGAAGCCTTATAAGTGCTAACATCATTGATTTTCTGCGAGTCAGCTCGGATGTAAGTATAATCGAGATGCCTGCTCCTGAAATGCTGGTGGGAAAGAATTTAATGGAGCTGAATTTAAGAAATAAATATGGAGTAACTATAATCAGTATAAAAAATAAAGAAAATGAAATTATATCCCCTCCCGATGTTAAATACAAATTTAAAAAAGACGATGTCGTTACGTTAATCGGGGAAGATAGGCTGCTTAAGAAATTGCGTTTCACTGAAGATTAAAGAGAATAAATATTAAAATATGCCAGGACAATCCAGACTGAACTCTATTCTACTTCCTTAACATTTATAAGATTGGTACTGCCGGGTTTGTTCAGCATAACTCCTGCTGTAATTACTACTATATTACCCGCACTTACATATTTAAGTTTCTTTGAAACATTAACAGACTCATCAATCATCATATCAATATTCCTGGCAGGTTTTGTTTTTACCGGAACCACGCCCCGGCTAATCATCAACTGTCTTATTACCCAATCGTGGGAACTTGCTCCGATTATAATGCTTTTTGGTTTATTTTTAGAAACCTGTCTGGCCGTATGCCCCGACTCGGTTGAGGAAATAATAGCTTTTGCGTTCAGTATCCTTGCAATTTCACAGGAGGCGAAACTTATTGCTCCCGTAATGGTATCATAATTAACTCTTAGTTTCTTATTCTTGATATCACTGTTACGCAATAATAAATCATAATCCAGAGAAACTTCAGTTTTATTTATAATCTTGACCATCATTTCCAGAGATTCCAGAGGATATTCACCTATGGCAGTCTCTCCTGATAGCATAATCGCATCTGAACCATCTATAATTGCATTGGCAACGTCACTGACTTCGGCTCTGGTCGGTCTGGGATTTCTCATCATGGAATCCAGCATCTGAGTAGCAGTTACTACAGGCTTACCTGCTCTATTAGATTTCTTTATAATTTCTTTCTGTAGATAAGGGATATCTTCAGGATTAACCTCAATGCCCAGATCCCCCCGTGCTACCATAATAGCATCTGCTGAATTTAATATATCATCAAAATTATTTACCGCTTCATGTTTCTCAATTTTGGCTATAACCATTATATGGCTTTTTTTATCATGTATTGCTTTCTTAATTCTTTCTATATCGCCTGAGTTCCTGACAAAAGACTGGGCTATAAAATCCACTTCCAGTTTTAATCCCAGCTCCAGAAATTCAATATCCTTTTTTGTAATAGAATCTGCACTTATTGTTATTCCCGGCAGATTAATTCCCTTGTATGATTCAAGGATCCCTCCTGTTACGACCTCGCAAACGGCAGTTTTTTTAAGTCTGTCAATTTCCTTTACTCTGCATTCAATTAAACCGTCATTAATAAAAATACTGGAGCCTTTTTTAATATCTTCTATAAACTTCTTATATGTAACTTTGATTATATTCTGGTTATTTCCAGAATCTAAATTACAATCATCTTTAGTTGTAAAAATGACTTTTTGTTTTTTACATAATTTTACTTTATTCTTTAATTTACCGACTCTGATTTTAGACCCCTGCAGGTCCAAAATTATTGCCGTATTTTTATTAAATTCCTTCGATATTTTTCTTATCTTCCTGACCATTTCTACAACTTCATCAGGGCTGCTATGAGAAGAATTTATACGGGCTATGTCCATCCCCCCCGTTATCATTTTTTTTAATATTTTTTCATCTTTACTTGCAGGCCCGATAGTACAGATTATTTTAGTTTTTCTCATGGCAGTTCCTTTTTCGCAATTTCCCACAGCTTATTTTTTTCTTTTAGCGATAATTTCCTAAAATTTAAATTGTTTTCTTTTGCGTATCTCTCCATAAAATCAAATCTTCTTATAAATCTCTTGCTGGTCTCATATAGACTTTCTTCACAGTCTATACCAAGATGCCTGCTAAAATTTACTGCAGTAAAAAGAATATCGCCGATTTCATCGGGAAGACGTTTCTCCCTGCCTTCATTGATTTCCTTCTCCAGTTCACCAAGTTCCTCTTTCATTTTATTAAATACATCAATTGCGCCATCCCAGTCAAACCCCAGCCTTGACGCTCTATTCTGGATTTCCCAGGCAAAATGAAGTGAAGGTAGTGATTTTGGTATTCCGCTGAATATTGAATCCGACTTTTTATATTCATCCTTTCTTTCCTTTTTCTTAATATCTTCCCAGCTTGCCAGTATTTCTTTACTGCTATTTAAAACCACTCCCTGGAATACATGAGGATGTCTTCTTATTAATTTATTTATAATTCCCCTGATAACTTCATTTATATTAAACTTATTATTATCAGCCGCAATTTGACTGTGAAAGACAACCTGAAGAAGCAAATCGCCCAATTCTTCCTTTAATCCTTTAAAATCGTTACTTTCAATGCTTTCCACAGCTTCATAAGTCTCCTCTATCAGGTTTCTTTTAATAGTCTTATGATTTTGTTCTCTATCCCACATGCACCCTTCAGGAGACCTCAATTTTTTCATTATATGCGTAAGAATGGAAAAAAGTTCGCCGGTGTCGTTTATTTTGTCCAGATCTTTCAGATCATTAACGTCCAATCCGAACTTCACTCGCCTTCCTCTTCAACAGGAATTTCACTGTCTTCCTTTTCTGTGCCGGTGCTTTTCAGAGTACCCTCTACATCTGTAAAATATTCAATATCGACTTTATCTATTAACGCTAAAACAAAATCTTCCCATTTGCCGTTCTCGTATAATTTTAAAAGATATGTATTTATATTTTCTTTAACCTCATCAAAATCCTGGACATATTCTTCCCTGTACTCATAAACCTTTATTATATGAAATCCATACTCGGTCTCAATAATTTTGCTTACTTCCCCCACATCCAGAGAAAATAATGCTTTATCAAATTCCTCAACCATCTGACCTTCACTTAAATAGCCCAGATCTCCACCACTTTCACTGGTGGTCTCGTCATCCGAGTACTGGCGTGCAAGGTCTTCAAAATCTTCACCGTTTTTTAATTTTTCTTCTATCATTTCTATTTTTTCTTTAGCTTCTTCTCTACCTTCCTGGGTTTCTTCAGAATTATCTTTTTTCCATGGGAACATAGCCAGTATGTGGCCCGCTTTTACACTAAAGGGGACCAGGAATAATGTGTCTTTATTGTCTTCATAATACTGTTCCATCTCTTTATCAGTAACAATTACATTTGCGGTGACTTTATCATAAATCTTACTTCTTAATAACTGATTTTTTAGTTCTCCTTCAATAAATTTTCTATCTATTTCATTTTCTTTTAATTCTTTTTCAAAATCTTCTTCTGAAGGATAAGTATCTATAATTGATTTTAACTGTTCTTCAATCTCCTCGTCAGTTACAGTTATGTTATTTTCTGCTGCATGTTTTTCAAGTAATTTTATTACAATAAGCGAGTCAATTATATTTGCCTTTAAATTATTAAATGTTTCTTCATCAGAAGTTATTTCCCCGGTCGTATCCTGTTTTTTTATAAAATTAATATAAGTATCTACTTCTTTTTGTTTTATTTCTATTCCGTCTGCCCTTGCTACAGTTTTACTGCAACCTGCAAACAGGGAAATAATAATTAACAATATAACCAGGGTTGCAATGCTTCTCTTCAATCCTTACCTTCTTTCTTTTTAATAAATATTACATAAAGTTTATTATTACATAAAGCTTATTATATCATCAAGGCTGCTTAAGACTAAATCTAAATCGATATTTTTATTAATTTTTTTTATTACTACGCGTTTTAAAGCCGGTTCGTACAATAAATCTTTATTTTTACTGTTTATTTCTCTTGCTTTATCCCAGGATAAATTCACTTTTTTTATATAAATACCTTTATCCCCGGAAAAGACCAGTTTTTCTATTTTTGCTTTTCTGAGCAGATATTTTATTTTAGCAATGTTTACAAGATTATCCACTACGGAAGGTGCTTCTTTATACCTATATGCCATATCTAATCTTATTTTATCTATTTCATCCAGACTTTCTGCATTCCCCAGTGTTTTGTATATGTTAATTCTATCTTTCTCACTTCTGATATAACTTTTAGGTATATATGCACTTACCGGCAAATCTATCTGTATGTTGATATCCTCCTCAACTTTTACACCTTTGAGTTTTTCAATCTCTTCCCTTATTATCTGGCAGTACATATCAAAACCCACGCTACTTATATGTCCATGCTGCTTTGCCCCTAATATTTCTCCTGCTCCCCTTATTTCCAGGTCCCTCATCGCTATATTATAACCTGAACCCAGGTCAGTATACTCTGCAAGTGTCTTAAGTCTTTGAAAAGCCTGAAAACTAAGATTCTTCCTGCCGGGATAGAAGAAGTAAGAATAGGCTATCTCGGAGGATCTTCCCACTCTTCCCCTTAATTGATACAATTGCGATAAACCAAAAAGATGTGAATTTTCAACTATTAACGTGTTTACATTCCCGATATCCATTCCAGATTCTATTATAGAAGTTGTAAGCAGTACGTCATAATCTTTACTTATGAAATCACCCATTATTTTTTCTATCCTGTTGCCCTCCATCTGACCATGGGTAAGAGCGATTTTTGCCTGCGGAATAAGGTGCTGCAGCTGGATTTTTTTATTTTCTATGCCGGATATTCTATTATATACGTAATATACCTGCCCTCCTCTGGCTAATTCCCTTTCAACGGCTCTTCTTATAACCTCATAATCAGTTTCACCCACAAAAGTCTCAATCGGATTTCTGCCTTCGGGATGAGTTTCAATCGATACCATATCCCTTACTCCGGCAAGAGACATATATAAAGTCCTGGGAATTGGCGTGGCGCTTAAAGTCAACACATCGACTCTGGTTTTTAACAATTTTATTTTTTCCTTGCTGTTAACTCCGAACCTCTGCTCTTCATCTATAATTAATAGACCGAGGTCCCCGGGTTTTATATCCTCCTGAAGTATACGGTGAGTGCCTATTATCATATCTATTTTTCCTTCATTAAAATCTTTTACTATATCTTTTTGTTTTTTCCTGGTTTTAAATCTGCTTAAGACTTCCAGGACTACTGGATAATCCTTATACCTTTCACTAAATGTCTGGTAGTGCTGATCAGCAAGAATTGTGGTCGGGACCAGCATCAGGACCTGCTTTCCGCTTTCTATTGATTTAAAAGCAGCTCTTACCGCTACTTCTGTTTTACCAAACCCCACATCTCCAATTATTAGAATATCCATCGGCCTGGGCTGGCTCATCGCATTTTTTACATAATTGATTGCTTTAATCTGATCAGGAGTTTCCCTGAATGGAAATAAATCTTCTACTTCTTTCTGCCATGGACTGTCAGCAGGAAATGCATAACCACTTGCAGAATTTCTTTCTGCATATAATTTTGCGAGGTCTATGGCAAGTTTTTGCACCGATTTTCTTACTCTTTTTTTGATACTTTCCCACTGCCTGGAATTTAACGATGTTATTACAGGTTTTTTTGCCCCGATATATTTGCTTAACCTATCAGCCTGCCAGGTTGGAACATATAATTTATCGTTGCCGGCATATTCTATTAAAAAATACTCTCTCTTACATCCATCAACCTGCTTTGAAATAATATCAATATATTTGCCTATACCGTGATTCTTATGTACTACATACTCCCCGGGCCTAAAATATTTAAGATCACTATCCGGGAAGACCTTTCTTTCGGATATTTGATACTGCATCTGTTCATAAATATCCAGTTCCCCGTATAGCGAAACACTACCGGTCTGGTATCCTCTATATAGGCGGGTACCAGAGATACTCACAACATTAGATTGAAGCATATTGTATTCAATGCCATCATCGGTCCCCGAGTCACCAGCTTCCGGATAAGTATATGATATTGAATTATTTAATAGCAGTTCTTCTATTTTTACCCTTCTTTCTTTTCCCTCAACAGATATAATAACCTTCCTGCAGTTTTTTAAATCATTTTTAACGTTATGTATAAAGTCAACAGAACTTCCATAACTTTTTTTCTGTCTGATTATCTTACCAAGATTGAATTCACCCCTGGTTAAAGCTTCTTTCCTTGTAGAGATTATATTTAATTTCCGGCAGTTATCTTCTTCCCCAAGAAAATCCTGTTTTACAAGGTAAAAATCTATAATAATTTTACTGTCGGCCACCAGGGTATCTTTATCTCTATCAAAAATTCTTTTAAGAATATCAATATCGCTTCTAACTTTAAGGTAAATTTCTGCTGGATCGCAGAGCACAACAAAGAATTCCTGTGCATTTTTCTTTAATAAATCAATAAAAGAAATTGTTTTACCGGCCAATTTAGTATTATCTGTTTCTTTTATTTCCCAGGGATTTATGTTAGGGAAAACGGATACACTGCTTAATTGTCTTATGAGTTTTTGACCCGGGATATCATAAAAAAATATTTTCTCGGCTTCATCTCCAATAAAATCAATTCTTGCAGGGTACTCGCCTGTTATGTCAAATATATCAATAACTTCTCCTCTAACACTGAATTCTCCGCAGTCATAAACTCTGTTCACTCTTTCATAACCGCTTCCAATTAGTTTTGATATTAACTTATCCCTGTTATATTCTTTTCCTGCAGATATTTTCATACTTTCCATTTCGTTAACCTTTGAGGCAGGCATCAGATTCAGCAATGAATTACAGGTGGCAATAATTAAAGGCGGATTTGCTGAGTTATTGATATCTAATAAATTTTTAACAACATTTAACCTTTTAGTAAGATTTTCTGCAGGAGTAATTTTATTTTTATAAAATATACTGTTTCCAAAGCCCGGGAAGCTTAATATCTCCGTATCAGGAATAATGCATTTTATCTCCTGTTCCAGCTCAAGAGCTCTTTCCCGGGTTGAAGTAACCACAAGAGCCGGTAAATTAATATACTTAAAAAAAGCACCTATCGTAAAAGGCCAGATATTCTCATCAGCTATCAGTGTATTGAGATTTGCACCTTTGCTGCTACTACCTCCGGTATATATTTTTTTATATTTTTCTATAAATTGCTTCCAATGCTTTTCAAGCATGAAATTCTTTAGAAACATCTCTATCCCTAATATTTAAAACTATTGTCAGGAATGATTATATAAAAAACTGTTAAAAATTTCTTACTGATATCGATTATTTTAAAAAAGTATATTTGAGTTTTCTCAATAAATTAACAGCTTAATATTGGATTGTTTTTGATTTAAACTCGTTAAGCAAAAGAAGCATATGAAGAATATAAATAGGACTGTGTATTAAAATGCTTTTTAGTTATATTCATTCATAGCATATTCAATGCCTTTTTCTATATAATCTCTTATAATATCTACCGATTTCTGTATGCCTATTTCAACTTCTTCCTTTTCATTCCTGCTGAAATCCTCAAGCACATAGTCGGCGGGATCCTGCCTTCCGGGAGGTCTTCCTACGCCGAACCGCAGCCTGTTAAAATCATAGCTTCCAAGACTGACCGCTACCGATTCAAGTCCTTTATGCCCCGCGGTACTTCCATCGTTTTTAAGTTTAATTTCACCAAATTCAATATCAATATCATCATGGATTAACAGTATTGAGCTTATCTGATCCTTAAAAAACCGGCAACATAAGGCTACCGCATTGCCGCTGCAATTCATAAATGTCTGTGGTTTTAGAATTATTACTTTATGATTATTGTAAGATGACTCAATAACCAGAGAACTAAATTTTCTATAACGGCTTTTCCCCTCAAGACTTTCTGCAAATTTATCTGCAATTTTAAAACCTATATTATGTCTTGTAAATTTATATTCTTTGCCGGGATTGCCAAGACCAACAATTAAAATCATAGTGATTATTTTTCCCTGGAACTTTTTTCCTCTGATTGTTCTTTCTCTTCTGCAGGCTCCTCTTTGCCCTTACCGATTACTTCAGGTTCAGTAATCTCTTCTTCAGCCTCTTCTTCCGGAGCCAGCTCTTCTTCTTTTAGCTGAGTCGGATGAATTATTGAAACAACTACTTCATCGGGGTCATTTAGTATTTTTATCTTATCAGTAATATTAATATCTGACACTCTAACCGCTAAACCCATATCAAGGTCTTTAATATCATATTCAATATGATCAGTAATATCTACGGGGAGGCAGGAAATGTGAAGCTCCCTCAGGCCATGCTGCAGAACGCCGCCTTTCTCTTTAATACCTATTGATATTTCCTCATTAATAATATGAATGGGAACAGTAGTCTCAATTTCTTTTTCCATCTGTATTCTTAAAAAATCAAGGTGTAAAAACTCTCTGGTAATCGGATCTTTCTGAAAATCTTTTATTAATACTGTATTTTTCTCACCCTTCTTCGCATCATTTATATGCATATCAAAAATTACGCTGTATATGCTTTTACCCCTTAAAATATCCTTTAATTCCTTTTCTTTTACTTTAATGTTGACCGGCTCTTTTTTCAAACCATATACAACTGCCGGTATAAAATTATTACTTCTTAACCTTCTTGACGCTTTATTTTTAATTTCTTTTTCATCTCTTTTTTCTACTTTAATAGCAATATTTTCCATTTATTTTTAGCACCTGCCTTATGCATAAATTAAATTAAACTAAATTTTCACCCTTGAATAATTCACTTACAGATTTGCAATGATAAACTTTTTTTATAGTTTTTGCAAGAAGAGGAGCAATGGAAAGGACTTTTATTTTCTTACATTCCCTTTTCAGGGGAATAGTATCCGCAACAACTATCTCTTCAACTCCCGAATCTTCAAATTTTTCTATAATATCGCCTGAAAATATCGGGTGTGTGGCACCAATATATACTTTACTTGCATTGTGTCTTAGCAGCATGTCAATGGCTTTAAAAAGCGTACTGCCTGTGTCTATCATATCATCAAACAATATAACCTCTTTACCTTCCACATCTCCTACCATATGTTCTATATCAGCCATATTGGGGGCAGGCCTTCTTTTATCCAGTATTGCCAATGGAAAATGAAGTCTTTTGGCAAAAATACTCGCTCTTTTTACCCCGCCCACATCAGGACTTACCACCACACCATTCCTTATATTTTTTTCCTGGAAATATTTGGCTATTATCGGTATGGCGGTCACATGATCTACCGGGACATCAAAAAAACCCTGGATAGTCGCAGAATGTAAATCCATCAGTATGGCTCTATTCATCCCGGCTACAGAAAGCAAATCGGCAAATAATTTCGCCGTTATAGGCTCTCTTCCCTCC
>CAZLME010000002.1:0-37061 GCA_964560595.1 uncultured Actinomycetota bacterium | reverse complement strand
CTTAAGATTATTTTTTTAAATCCGAATAATTCAAGCAAGAAACCGGTACAAATTGAGGTCACAAGCAACACAAAAGCACCGATTGATATTATGCCTCCCATATAATCCAGGCCGACTTTTAATTCAACTGCAATCAACGGAATAATTGGTCCGATAACATTTATACCTGTACTTATCAGCAGTCTCTGGATAAAAGAAAAAACCAGTATTCTTTTTTCTACATTAACCCCGCTGTTTCTTGAAAAATTAATAATTTTATTCATAGTATTTTTTAAAAGTCATATTCCCGGAAGCAGGTTTTAAATTCGTAGCCTGGCTGCGCCTCTTATTAAAATTATTATAGTATAACATATGCCTTAAAATTTTCCTTTTCTTACACCGGTTATTTTTATAAGCATATAAATCACAAGTATTAAGATTGAAAATACCATATAGTAAGCTACCATATTTCTTACTGTGAAGCTATTAAAACTAATAATACATAAATCGAATCTACTTAATATCTTAACCGTTCGTAAGATATATTTAAAAAAAATCACGCTTGACCTTAAGAAAAATCCTCCTGCAGGCGGCCAGATTATTATGATAGATGAAGAAAATATCATAATAGAGAGGAGGATATAAAATGCCGGCATTATTAGAATATTGGCTGCCGGTGAAACTAAGGAAACTTCATTAAAAAAGTAAGCAATAACCGGAAATAAAACAACCTGTATCGATAAAGTAATAAAAATAATTTTTGCAAAAAAATTGAGTATGGAACTTTTAAAGATAAATATACCTCTGGCAGCTTTTAGCATAAACGGATAGATAAAAGCCAGGGCTGCCATAGAGCCGAAAGTCATCCAGAACCCGGTGTTATAAATAAAATAAGGATTATAAATAATCAATATAATATAAGAAAGATAAAGAATAATTTTATGGCTGTATTCCCTGTTCCACCTCCCCGCAAGAAATATTAAAATAACTGCGATTGAAGCTCTTAACATACTGGCCCTTTCCCCTACCAGAAAATTATAAATAACCAAAAAAATGATTACAGCCACTAAAATATAATTTGATGAACGGACTCTTTTAAAAATTAAATATATAAGAGAAGTAAAAAAAGAAAGATGCAGACCCGAAATTGCAAAAAGGTGATATACCCCACATCTTTTAAAAGACTCCACCAGATACGAAGGCAAATTATTTCTATTGCCCAGTATCACAGCTTCGGCTATGCAGGCATTTTCATTTTCTAAATTTTTATAATAGGCATTTTTTAGGCAATTATAAAGTCTGCTTCTAAAAATAAATATTTTATATCCCAGGCTGCTGCACCCAATTTTTTTTGCATCATGGTAATCAGCTTTAAAAAATATTTCTTTATTCTCCTGCCTGTCAGATTTTAATTTTTTTAAATCAGTTTTTTTAAAGTTGCCTCTTATTCTTAAATAGTCGTCTCTTGATATAAAACCACCAGCTGCATTATTTAGTTTTATAATTACATGTTCTCCGGCTTCAAGAAAACCATCCGGGTCTCTGCCGGAATCATAAATAAATATTTTATCTACTGCCAGCGTAAAATTTAAGTTACCATAGCTTCTTGAAGGGTGGTCTGATACTCTGCCGTATATTATAATAAAGGTGTTGACGTTATCCGCAGCTGAATTTTCATTTTTGTATATGGCTGAAATTATATTTTTAGTTTCTCTAAAATCATATATCCTGATAATTAAATTTCCAATAAAAAACAAAATCAAAAATGGGATTACAGCTGCAATAAACAACCCGGCATTTTTCTTTTCTGAATCTGACGGAGATTTACTCCCGGGTAGAAATTTACAGTCATTCTCGGTGTCTTTTTCAAATTTTTTTTCGTTAAGAAATCCAGAAGAGTTTTTTTCTAATAAAAATCTTCCGGCTGCCATTATTTCAATAATCAACAGCACTGCTACAGCCGTAACCCCGGCTACGGTCATGTATACATTACATAGATTAGAAATACCTCCTGTGTATACTCCTGCAGTTAATCCAAGGGCCCAGAAAAGATAGTAATCATTGCATAGAAATAATATTATTTTTCTTTTTATATCTTTCAAATTGAAATAAATTTACTGATTTCCTCATATTTTTTTTCCCCGATGCCTGTTACATTTTTTAATTCCTCCTTTTTCTTAAATAATCCATTTCTATTTCTGTATTCAATTATATTCTGAGCAATTACCGGGCCTACCCCGGGTAGTGTCTCGAGCTCCTTCAGGTTTGCCGTATTAATATTTACAATTCTATTATCAGAAGAGTAGTAATCATTTGAGAAATTATCCGTAAGAAAAAGAGAGCTGCCACCAGTAATTTCTTCCCTGGATGGAACATAAATTCTCTGGCCGTCAATTACGGGCTGCGCCAGATTAATAATCTCGGGACAGGCATTTTCATTCTGGCCTCCTGCTATCTCCAGTAAATCTATTATCCTTGCTCCTTCATCAACCTCATAAACACCCGGATTTTTAACCGCACCGCATATATAAACTTTTATTGTACCTGCTTTTTTGCTCATACTTAAAGCATTGTCGGCATTTTCCGCATTTTCCATATTACCATCAGTTAAGTGACCGTCTTTATTTTCATACAATGTTATTGCTTCATTGATTTCTTTATCAGCCTCATCAAGTCCGGTTCCCGTAATCCCGTCTGATCCATTGCCGGCAATGTTATTTTCCGGATAATAACTTTTTAGGATATTTTCTTTCCTTTTTATTTCAATCTGCATGTTTATATAAATTATGATAAATGAAGCTACTATAATAACGAGCAGCACTATTACCGAAATGTATGGATTCTTTCCTTTTTTATATTTTATTTTATCAATAAGAAATCTTAATTTACTTATTATCTCTTTCATATCCTTAAAAACTCATATAAGCTGCATGAACTTATGTTAAAAAATTTATATATTTGATTAAAAATGTAATTACACTATAGCATAAATTCAATTGATAATAAAGCAAGGATTAAATAAAAAACAACAGTTAACATAATAAGAAATCCTGATACAATAATTAGAAGTTATAAAGATTCTTAAAACAGAGGAGCAATCTATGGTAAAAGAAATATTAATACTGATAGAAAACGGGTTCAGGGATGAGGAAGTCATATATCCCTATTACAGATTTAAGGAAGCCGGTTACAATGTTAAAATTGCGGGTCCTATAGCCAATAATGAATATAAAGGTAAATTTGGTGTGCCCATTAAATCAGATATTTCAGCCGGGCAGGTTAATACTGGCAGCATAGCAGCCGTAATTATACCGGGAGGAAATGCCCCTGTTAAAATGAGGGAAATAAAGGAGATGGTTGCACTTGTTAGGGAGGCTTACCTTCAGAATAAAATTATTGCCGCAATTTGCCGTGGCGGGTTAATACTTGCGGAAGCAGACATAATAAAAAATAAAGAAGTCACAGGTTTCCGAGATATAGCCCCGGATCTTATAAGTGCAGGCGGGCATTACCTGGATAAGGAAGCTGTTGTGGATGGCAATCTCGTGACATCACGGGCTCCCGGTGACCTGCCTGCATTTTGCCGGTCAATTCTTGAACTCCTGCAGGACACCTAACAAGAAAAATAAAAGATATTAGAAAAGCTCATGAAGAATTTATAACAAGAAGACATATGAAAATAAAAGACATTATATAAAAAGATTTCCACTGCTTTATGCTTTGATTTATTACTTTGTGCCTATTTCACCACAATATTGACAAGCCTGTCGGGTATAACTATTTCTTTTATTATCTCCCTGCCGTCGGTAAACTTTCTGACTTTTTCTGATGAGAGAGCATATTTTTTGACTTCTTCCGCAGGGGTACCGGCAGGCAGATCCATCTTATCCCTGAGCTTTCCGTTTACCTGAAAAACAACCGTGACCAGTTCTTCGCGTGCAATCTCATCATCATAACCCGGCCAGCTGACTTTATGGATACTCCCGGCATTTCCAGATATGAGCCATAATTCTTCGGTAATAAACGGGGCAATGGGAGAAAGAAGTATTAACAATTTTTCGGTTACTTCTTTTACCAGATAAATATTCTTCCCGGTGCGGGATAAGTCCTCCTGATATTTATAGAATAAATTGACAAGTTCCATAATAGCACTTATCGCGGTATTAAAATTAAACCTGACAAGGATATCATCTGTTACTTTTTTAATTGTCTGATGTAATTTCCTGTATAGCTCCTTTTCCAGACTGCTTAATTTACCGTTTTTATACTCGCTTCTAACATTTATCCGGGCATTATTTCTTTGAGTATCTGTTTCATTACTGCATGTATTATTTGATTTTGTATTACCAACCATCTCAATATTTCCTGTTACGAGCTTCCAGACCCTTTTTAGAAATCTGCTTGCTCCTTCTACGCCGCTGTCATTCCAGTCTACCGGACTGCCGGCCGGACCCATAAAAAGTATATACAGTCTTAATGTATCCGCTCCGAACCGGCTATAAATTTCAGATGGATTAACAATATTTCCTTTAGATTTTGACATTTTCTGGCCGCCCAGGTTTACAATTCCGTGTGGGAAATACCTGATAAAAGGTTCCCTGAATTTAACCATTCCACTATCATAAAGAACTTTGGTAAAAAACCTGGCATATATGAGATGCATGCTTGCGTGTTCTATTCCACCTATATACTGATCTACTGGCATCCAGTAATCCGTCTCTTTATCATCAAAAGCTTTGTCGCCGATATGAGGGCTGCAATACCTTAAAAAATACCATGAAGAACAAACAAAGGTATCCATTGTATCTGTTTCCCTTTTTGCCTTACCCCCACACTGCGGACATGTGGTATTTACAAATTCTTCACAATATAAAAGCGGTGACAGGCCTTTTGGTTTGAAATCTACATTATACGGGAGAAGTACCGGTAAATCTTTTTCCGGAACAGGAACCATGCCGCACTTATCGCAGTAAACAATAGGAATCGGAGCTCCCCAGTATCTCTGCCTTGAAATCAGCCAGTCTCTTAATTTATAATTTATGCTGAATTTACCAAGATTATTTTTTTCAATATAACGGGTAATCTCTTTTTTGCCTTCTTCTGACTCAAATCCATTAAAATCTCCCGAATTTACCATTATTCCTTCACCGGTATATGCCGCATTCAGTTCAGGATGGCTCCTTCCATCAGGGGAAATCACTTCTTTAATTGGAATTCCATATTCGGATGCAAATTCAAAATCCCGTTCGTCATGAGCGGGGACCGCCATTATGGCGCCGGTCCCGTACTCCAGCAGAACATAATTGGCAATCCAGATGGGAACTTGTTCACCATTCAGAGGATTTATAACATATCTTCCCGTAAAACATCCTACTTTTTCAACTTCCGCCGAGCCCCGTTCAATATCGCTCTGCCTGGAAATTATCGCTCTGGTTTTTTTAATTTCTTTTTTATAATCCTCACCCTCCACAATTTTATCCACCAGCGGATGCTCTGGAGAAAGAATAAAAAAAGTGACGCCAAACAGAGTATCGGGTCTTGTTGTAAATACCGGAATATCAATATCGCCGGAACCATCGAGTTTAAAATTAACCACAGCGCCTTCACTTCTTCCAATCCAATTCCGCTGGATGGTAAGGACCCTTTCCGGCCATCCATCTTTTAAAAGTTCCATATCATCAATAAGCCTTTGCGCATAATCCGTTATTTTAAAGAACCATTGTGACAATACTCTTTTTTCAACAGGGCTGTCACATCTCTCGCATTTGCCGGAAATGACCTGTTCATTCGCAAGAACAGTCTGGCAGGAATTGCACCAGTTAACCGGCGCTTCTTTCTTCTCTGCCAGACCCATCTTATAAAACAACAGGAAGAACCATTGTGTCCATCTATAATAATCAGGATCGGAAGTTATCACTTCATCGTTAAAATCATAACTCATCCCCATCCGTTTGAGAGCTTTTCTCATTTTATCAATATTAGACATGGTGCTGTCTTTAGGATGAAGACCGCTTTTTATTGCCGCATTTTCGGCAGGCAATCCGAAAGCGTCAAAACCAATAGGGTGAAGAACATTATACCCTTTCCTTGAGAGAACCCTTGCAACAACATCTCCGATGGTATAATTTCTCGCATGACCCATATGAGGTTCTCCGGAAGGGTAGGGAAACATTTCCAGTACATAATATTTTGGGTTATCTTTAGAAGATTTAAGGGAATATATATTCTCCTTTTCCCACTTTTCAACTATTCCCTTTTCTATTTCCCTGGGTTTGTAAGGTTTATTTAACTTCACTTTTTCCAATTAATAATCCTTCCATAAATATGCAGACTAATCTTTATTCCATTCTACTTCTCCTGAATCTCTCCATAGCCTTTCAAGCTCATAATATTCCCTTAACTCGTTTGTAAAAATATGAATTACAAAATCATCATAATCAATTAAGATCCACCTTCCTTCAGTCAGACCACTGATATTAATGGCCTTAAGATTTTTACTTTTTAGATAAATACGGATTTCTTCCTGTATTTTTCTTGTCAATCTGGTATTTTTTGCACTGATTATTATGAAGTAATCGGTGATAATGAGCCTTGATCTCATATCGAGGATTTTTATATAATCCGCTTTTTTCTCGTCCGCTATTTTAGCTACTGCTTTTATAGTTTTAACTATATCTTTTAATTCAGGTTTGATAGCTTTTATTACCCTTTTTACCACTATTTTGTATAATCACTCCCTATAGTTACACTAATATCCACATTATCTACATTGTTATCTGAATATCCTATTACTCCCACACCAAGCCTTTCCTGTATTTTTTGCGCTGCCTCGTTCACTCTGTCAGTGGAAGTAAAAACAGTTATTTCAGTTTTGGTATAATTAAAATTAGCTGCACTCCTTGGTTCCAGTATTACCGCAGTTTCTTCTGCGGAATTAAAATAATCATCAAGTATGCCTGTAACCGCTGCAGCAAGACCTGTCGTGCCCTCTCCATTTAAAACAATTATTTTTATTGTTTGTTCTTCCAGCTCTTCGTTTTCTGTAGAACCTTCTGTTATCGCCAGGTAATCTTTTCCTAAAATTATTATAATATCCGAACTCATTATTTCATCTTCTCTTTGGTTTTTGCTTCCTGCTCCAAGCACCTGTATGATATCATCCGCAGCAGCCAATTTATTTTCATCTGGAGTGTAAATTAAAATCTGGGTACTTTCGTGTATTTTATCAGCATTTCCTACTTCAATTACATCATATTTATTAGTGCCATCATCAAATTTCAGATTTTTTAAAGTTTCGGATACATTAGTCGCCAGCCCGAATGCTTCCGTAGAATCATATGCTCCATTTAATACTGTAATTTTTACGGTTTCTGTAAAACCCTGGCTTTCTTCAGTTGTTGAGATTCCTTCCTTACCAAAAATTTCTGCAAGCTTTTCAATATCCTTCGGGATATAAATAATATCTCCGCCCCCCAGATCCGTAGAAGTTACGCTCAGGGCATGGGTGTAATTCTTGCCGGAATCTATACCAGAGAGCGTTGAGAATATTTTTAGGCTATCCTCCATGCTTAAATCGGTGTCCATAAAATCCTTAACCAGGTTTAAATTGGCAGACATTTCTTCTTCATTTTCACCGGCAATTTTCTTTATAAGCGCATCTACAATTAATTTTTGATTTTTGATATTCTCTATCGGCACATCTTTCTCCATACCACTAAAGTATCTTAAAAAATTTAATACCTCCGCTCCGTCAACAAGGTTATTACCCTTCTCAAGTGTAAAAGTTGAATTGTCACTGTAGTTCTTTACTGAAATTTCCTCCGCCAGTTCCAGGTTTATTCCACCCAATTTATTTACTGCATTTAACACATCGAATAAGATATAATAATCTACCTCCATATTCATGCCCAGGTTGTTTTTTAAAGCAAGGTTCAATAAATCCATTCCCTGTATATTTACTGAACTCCCTATTAGCTCTGCTCCAACACCGGGAATATCCATATACGTCCTCGGCGGAATGCATAAGGAAATTAATTTATTGTCACTACTGTAATAACTTGAAAATATAATTGTATTGACATCAGGTTCATCAAGGTTACCGCCGGCACATGCAAAAACGATGTTTATATCTTTGCCCAGTATCAGGGAATCGGGTATTGTTATTCTTTCTTCTTCCGTTATCTCTGCTTTGGAGAAAAATTTGTTTTTAATCCATGGGACAGCCCAGAAAACTATTGCTGCAGCCGCTAAAATCAGGACAAGCAGTATAGCGGTAATTCTAAAGATTGCCTTTCTTCTTTTACCTCTCTGCTTTGTTCTTTTACTTCTAATTCCCTCTCTTTCTGGTTCTTTTTCATCGTCATAACCTTCAAATTCAAAATCTTCATCTTTAAAGAAATCATCCCCGGAATTATTTTTTTCTTCACTTTCATCATCCAGCTTATAAAAATCATCATCGTTTGGACTGTCGTCTCCAAATCCTTTTTCATCTTCGTCAAAAGACATATTAAGTACCTCCACAAATATTATTCCAGATCCTGGCCGTATCAGGATGCATTAGCTTATTCTTCTTTACAACATATATTATATTATTTTTATAGACTTCTAATAAACATAAATTTATATTTTTTAAGGCAAGAGCCCTTAAACATTCTACTCCGTCATAATTCCTGCTTTTCTCAATTTTATCGGCAATAAATAGAATTTTATCCTCAGGGCTCATATCACAATGCCCGATTGTATGAAACTTTATTGCCTTTAGTATTTTAAGTTCAGAAATATTGAAATCCCTTGAAACCAGATAATCGCCTACAAAACTGTGCAGCAGCGGAGGTGTTTTTAATTCAAAGCTGCTGATTTCAAGCTTATTTTCCTTTGCTATCCTAACAAGTTCTTCATAACTATATATTTTACCATAATCATGAAGAATACATGCTATGCTTAAACTAAAAAAATCAAAATCAGGTAAAAATCTTTCAGCAATAACACCTGCATATTCCAGAGTATTTATAGAATGCTCGTAAAGCGAACCGGGCATAACATTTTTAATTTTTTCTGCCAGTTCCTTAAGGTATTTTTTTTGATTGCCTGTTAAGGGAAAATCACTTATAAAGTCCATTTTTTAATATGTAGTTGCTTACTCCTTCGGGTACCAAATAATCTATCGGCCTATTATATTTTACTCTATTCCTTATATCGGTCGAAGAAATGGAAAGAGCGGGTATTTCCATCACAAATACTTTCTTATCGACCTCTGCCGCATTATTGAATAAACTGCCTTTCAATTCTTCCAGCCGGGTCAGGTCATATCCGGGCCTTGTTGCCGCTATGAACTTACAGAGTGATACAATTTCCTCTGTATTCTTCCATGTAAGTATTTCCAGTATGGCATCGGCACCCGTTATAAAATACAGCAGTGAATCTCTTCCATATATTTTCTTTAACCTGCGGACAGTATCTATAGTGTATGATTTACCCTTTTTATCTATCTCTATCCTTGAAACAAAAAAATTACTGTTTGAAGAAGTGGCTATAACAGTCATAATATATCTGTCTTCAGCACTTGCTATTTCATCTTTTACCTTATGCGGCGGACTGCCTGTAGGTATAAAAATCACTATATCAAGTTTAAATTGGTTTAATGCTTCCTGAGCTGTGACAAGGTGGCCATGATGGATAGGATTAAACGTTCCTCCCATAATCCCGATTTTTTTATATTGCCTGCTTTTTTCCCCCAATTTATTCCCTTATCTGGCCATTACCAAATACTATAAACTTATTGGTGGTTAGTTCTCTTAAACCCATGGGACCGCGCCAGTGAAGTCTCTGGGTACTTATACCGATTTCAGCACCCATCCCAAACTGTTCTCCATCTGTAAATCTTGTGGAGGCATTTACAAAAACTGCCGCTGAGTCCACTTCTCCGGTAAAATAAATAGAACTCTTATAGTCTGATGTTATTATGGTTTCAGTATGGTGCGAGCTGTATTTATTTATATGAGCCACCGCTTCCTCAATGCTACCGACTACTTTAACTGCCATCTTATAGTCAAGATATTCCTCGTACCAGTCTTCCTCTGAAGCTAACTCTATGGACGGATATATTTCTCTGGTTTCGGGACATCCAAGAAGTTTTACATTCTTATCTTCAAGTTTTTTAAGTATAAAAGGCAGTATCTTCTGTGCAACATCTCTGTGTACCAGCAATTTTTCGGCTGCATTACATACACTCGGGCGCTGGGTTTTGGCATTGATTACTATCCCTGCAATTATCTCCGGACTTACGCCTTCAAGCATATTATCTATATAAACATGGCAGTTGCCTATCCCTGTCTCAATGACAGGTATCTTAGAATTTTCAACTACACTGTCAATTAAGCTTTTACCACCCCGCGGTATAAGGACATCTACATACTGCCGTAACTGCATTAATCTTACCACGTCTTCCTTATCGGTAGTAGGAATAATCTGTATAATACTTTCCGGAAAATTATTGTCCCTTAGGGCCCTGCCCATTACTTCCACCAGTTTTTTATTGGTATTGAATGCATGGGAACTTCCTCTTAAAATAACACAATTTCCTGCCTTAAGGCATAAAACTGACGCATCAATTGTAACCTCCGGTCTTGCTTCATAAATTATCCCGATAACTCCAAGCGGAACCCTGATATTTTTTAAAATTAAACCATTGGGAAGGTTATAGCCGGAAATTACCTCTCCCACCGGGTCATTGAATTTAATGACTTTATCTATACTCTCTGCTTTTTTTTCTATTCTTTCCAGATCAAGTTTCAATCTGTCTATTAAACTTCCCGATGCTCCTTCATGCCTGGATGCACCTATGTCCTTTTCATTTTCTTTAATGATTTCTTCTGCTGCGGATATAATATGTTTTGAAATATCAGAAAGTATTTTGTTTTTTATCTTAGTACCGGCATTAGAGATAAATTTTGTACCCTCTTTTGCTTTTTTTGCTATCTCCAGTATTATGTCCATCCATTCCTCCGGTTTATTAATCTATTATAACATAAAACAATGAATGAAATTATTCATTAAAAACCACCAGGCAATCTCTGTGGATCACCTCATCACACATGGAAGCATCAAACTCGGATAGAATTTTATTCCTATTTTTACCCTTTATTTTTTCTATTTCTTCACTTGAAAAATTAGTGATCCCCTTTGCAATAATTTTCATGTCGACCGATAGTACTTTTAACGTATCTCCTTTGCTGAATTTACCTTCTACTTCTATTATGCCAACTGCCAGTATGCTCTTTCCTTTATTTAAGACGGCCTCTTCCGCACCCTTATCAATTACTATGGCACCTTTTGTTCTTTTTCCAAAAGCAATCCACTTTTTGACACTTTTTACTTTTTTCTCTACCTGTGGAACAAAAAAAGTACCTGTATTTTTCCCTGATATAACTTTACTTAAAACATTTTCTACCTCGCTGCTTGCAATTACTGTATTTATACCGGAAAAAGAACAAATCTTTGCAGCCTTTACTTTTGACTGCATTCCTCCGATGCCATAAGTAGACCCAATACCTCCGGCCATATCTTCTATATCTTTGTTTATCCTATCTACAAACGAGAGTAACCTGGCATCACTGTAAATCCTGGGGTCTTTGTCATACATACCTTTAATATCCGTTAAAATCACCAGGATATCTGCTTCGGCCAGAACAGCTACCATGGCAGCCAGGCTGTCGTTATCTCCAAATTTTATTTCATCTGCAGCCACGCTGTCATTTTCATTGATAATGGGTATAACTTTTAACTCTATCAAATTCCTTATAGTATTTTTTATATTGAGGTACTGCTCCCTTCTTGTTGTATCTTCGTGAGTCAGCAGTATCTGTCCTACCTTTATATTATTTATTGAGAACAAATCGCCGTACAGGTTCATAAGTTCAACCTGGCCAATTGAAGCGGCTGCCTGGAGAAGGGTCAGATCCCTGGGTCTTTCTATTACATCAAGGCTTTCCAGACCTGCTGCAATGGCGCCACTTGTAACTATTATTATTTCCATTCCTTTTCCGGCAAGCAAACTTACCTCATCAACAAATTTTTTTATACTGTCCCTATTAAGCCTTCCCTTCTCGGAAGTCAGGCTGCTGGACCCAATCTTTACAACTATTTTTTTAATATCTTTAAGATATTTATTTCTATCTATTTCCAATTGCTTTCCTCCCAAATAAAATTTAATCTTCAAGTAAAAAAACAAGCTTTCCGATTATAACAGTGCTTCCTTCTTTTATGCCCAATTTTTTTAATCTGTCACCCACGCCAATTTTATCCAGTCTATATTTTAAATAATCAAGCGCTTCTTCATTTTCCAGGTCGGTCATTGCTACAAGCCTTTCCAGTTTCTTATTCTTGACAATATATTCCTCATTTTTCTTCTCGACTTCAAATTTTTCCCATTCCCGGTCTTTGTCGCTTAATTTATAGACTTTTACTTTATCAGGCTTTCCAGATTTTGCCAGTTTGCTCTCATAGATTTCTTTTCTGTATACAGCTAATTTCCCGTATAGATACCATACCATCTCATTAAGGCCCTGGCCTGTAAATGCTGATATAAGTAAAACGCTTTTACCGCTCTTACGTTCGAGGATCTTTTTTATTTTATTCAACTTATCATTATCTGGGATTAAGTCAATCTTATTAATCAGGACAATATAATCTTTATTGTATAAATTCATATTGTATAATCTTATTTCTTCTCTTAAAACATTGAAGGTCTCTATAATGTCTTCTCTTTCATCTATGATTCTCTGCCCATCAAGAACTAATGCCAGTAAAATAGACCTGGTTATATGTCTTAAAAATTTATCCCCCAGACCCGTGCCCTTATGAGCCCCTTCTATAAGTCCCGGGATATCAGCTATTACGAAGTCTTCATCATCTACAGTCACCACACCTAAATTTGGAGTCAATGTTGTAAAAGGGTAGTCAGCTATCTTTGGCCTGGCTGCCGATATACGGCTTATTATCGTTGATTTACCACAGTTAGGAAACCCGACAAGCGATACATCTGCTACAAGCCTCAGCTCAAGGTTAATCCAGAAATCTTCCATTTCTTCGCCTATTTCGGCAAACGCAGGAAATCTTCTTTTAGAAGATGTAAAACTTGCATTTCCTCTGCCGCCTGTCCCCCCTTCAGCTATGATTATTTCATAATCTGCTCTGTCGAGGTCTGAAATTATTTCTCCTTTATTATCCCTGACTATAGTCCCAACCGGAACCTTTATGATCAGATCTTCGGCATCTTCCCCTTTTCTGTTATTTGGCCCTCCCCTTTTACCGTTTTCCGCTTTGAAATGTATTTTCTTTTTAAATCCATATAAAGTACTCAGGTTTTCATATGCTTTTATAATTACATTACCGCCCTTTCCACCGCTTCCTCCACTGGGAATTTTCTTTCTCCCGTCTTTTAAGTTGAAAAAGGCAACCATGCCATCCCCGCCGTTTCCTGCTTTTATATTAATTTTTGCCTCATCTAAAAACATAATTATTTAAAAAAACTAAGTTTATTATTTAAGCCCGGTTTTTTACAGTTAATAATATTTCAAAGCATAATTATATTATTAATATTATAAATATATAATAAACTATATTTAATATTTATGGGAATTTTTCATGAGCTATATCTTGCAGCCATATATTTTTTAGATTTTAAAAATGGCTTTATATATTTTTTTCTGCAGCATCAGGTCCAAACCTTTCTTAAAATCCGAAAGCGGCATTACTTCCGGTATCAGAGGTGATAATCTTATTTCTTTTTTAATTATTATATTATAAGCCCTCTTCAGTGTTTCGGGAGTAGCCGAGTAAGAACTTGTAATTAAAAGTTCTCTTTTATATATATTTTCAAAATCAACCTCTATTTTACTCTCTCTTCCCGAAGCCCCAAAAATAATAATTGTACCACCGTCTCTTATATACAGGAGAGCTTCGCCCAGCGTATCTTTTTTTGTGACAGAAAGAACTGCTGTATCAATACCTTCAGGAGTGATATTTCTGATTTCATCGTGTATATTATATTTTAACGGGTTTATGGTATGTTCCGCTCCCAGCTTACCTGCCAGAGATAATCTATTTTCATCGGGATCAATTGCCACAACCCTCCCCCCGGATAAATTGATAAGTTGTATAAATAGCATCCCGATAGTTCCTGTCCCTACCACTGCAAAAATGTCATTATCTAAAATTTTAATTTTATCCATAGCCCTTATGCAGCATGCCAGCGGTTCTACAAACAATAATTCCAGAAGATCAGAACCCGGCTGGATTTTAAAAGTAGTATGGTCTACATGTTCTTTTGACAGCTTTATATACTGGCAGAACGACCCCGGATATATATTAGTCTCTTGGAAATGCCTGCACATTGAATGGCTGCCGTGCAAACAGTAACGGCACCGGTAACAGGGTATGTGATGAGCGGTAACCACTATATCTCCCGGTTTAAACTTGGTTACATTCTCTCCTGTTTCAACCACTTTGCCCACAACCTCATGCCCGAAAACCGCTGGTTTTTTCACTTTGGTGTCAAAGATTTTAACAATATCCGAACCGCACAAGCCAGTATAAATCATTTCTATCAGCATCTCGTCTTTTTGTATTTCAGGCCTGTCTATTTCTTCCAGCCTGAACTTATCCTGGCTGTAGCATAGTAAAGCTTTCATCTTCATAATAATCTAATAATAGTTTTTAAAAGTTTTTCTAGATATATGACAATTGTATAATAATCATGTAAAAATATTATATTTTATCCCTTTCTGCTGCTCCATGAGTTCCAGTGCATCTACCAGTTTTTCAAGAGGCATATCTGCGGTTATAAATTTAATTGCATCGATGCGGCGCGATGTTATCAAATCAAATGCCTCTTTTACATATAAGGGAGTATGGTGATACACGCCTTTTACCGTAAGCTCCGAATAATGGAGCAATGCCGTATCTATTTTAATTGAAGTGCCCGGCATGCAGCCCCCGAAAAGATTTATAACCGCCCCTTTTCTTCCCATAAGGATAGTCATTTCCCATACCTCCGGGATTCCGGTGGCATCAATTGCTATATCTGCACCTCTGCCCATTTCAGTCAGTTCTTTTACCGCCTGAACCTGGTTTTTTACTCTTGAACCATTAATAACATGATCTGCCCCGAGTACTCCCGCATACTCCAGCCTTTCATCGGATAGATCCACCGATATTACAGTGGCACCTTTTAATCTGGCAAGGACTACAAACATAAGGCCCACGGGACCTGCTCCATTAATCACTACTGTGTCGCCAGCATTGATATTGGATTCTTCTATACCGTGCACCACACAGGCAAGCGGCTCCAGAAGTGCCGCTTCTTTATAATCTATCCCCTCAGGTATCCTGTAGGTGTTTTTCTCTAATATCCTTCCAGGTACTTTTATGTATTCTGCATAAGCGCCGTTATTGTATATAAGATTCTCACAGAGAGAGTATCTGCCCAGCCTGCAGTAATAACACCCGTTGCAGGGTGCAGTATTTGCCGACACGATCCTGTCCCCTGTTTTAAACCGGCTTACTTTACTGCCTGTTTCTACTATGTCTCCCGCCCATTCATGGCCAAAGACTGAAGCTTTTTTTATCATGGTCGGGTGACCTCTCCTGTAAGTTTTCAGGTCCGAACCACAGGTAAGGGCACTCTTTACCCTGACCAGTACCCCGTTATCTTCTATCTCCGGTATATCTATATATTTAAATCTCACATCCCCGGGTCCATAAAATAACTGCGCCTTCATTTTGCCTTTCATAAATCAATCCTCAAGAGTTGTCATAGAAATCAACCATTAAATATATTACTTAAATATTACAGAAAGAATTTTACCAGTCAAGCAAATAAAAATTGTCAATTTGCATATAATAAACAGAATCTTCACCTTAGTATGTAAATTTTTGCGATTATTCTCTAAAATAAGAAATAATGAAAAAAATATGGATATTATTTCTTACTTTTCTTAAGATAGGAAGTTTTACATTCGGAGGGGGATTTGCCATGATCCCTTTAATCGAACGGGAATTGGTCGATAAGAAAAAATGGATCTCGCCGGATGAAATGATCGATATTCTATCTATTTCACAAGCTTTCCCCGGGGCAGTTGCCGTAAACCTGGCTATTTTAGTAGGGAGAAAAATCGGAGGATACACAGGCGCCTTACTTGCTCTTCTCGGTGTAACACTTCCATCTTTTTTGATCATCCTTCTCGTTGCAAGATTTTTTATCTATATAAGTAATATTGGAGCAGTTATAGCCGCTCTCAAAGCAATAAGCGCAGCTATAGTGGCACTGCTGATTTTCGCAGTCGTTAGAATATGGAAAGCAGGTATAAAAGATAAAATAAGTCCAATAATAACAGCCGCGGCTCTGATTCTGCTCATTGGAACCAGGATTCACCCTATCTATGTTGTCATAATGGGAATTTTATTTGGTCTAATATATTACGGATTCCGGATCATTAAGATGAGGAAAAAGCAAAAATGATTCACCCTGAATTATTACTTATTTTCTTTAAAATAGGCCTATTTAGTTTTGGCGGAGGATATGGGATGATCCCCATTATTGAAAGAGAAATAGTAACCCGCGGCTGGCTTACCGGTCAGGAATTCGTAAATATAATATCCATTTCGGAAATGACCCCGGGTCCGATTGCTATAAACACAGCTACTTTTATCGGATACAGAGTAGGGGGAATTCCTGGTGCAGCGTTTGCTACTATCGGAGTGGTCCTGCCGTCATTTATTTTGATTTTAGGGATTTATATTTTCTTATCCAAATATCAACAAAGACAAATAATAAAAGACACTCTTTATGGAATCAGACCTGTAGTGCTGGCATTGATCATAAAGGCCGTTTTATTCGTAGCCATAAACACATACTTTAAAGAAGGAACAGGCATCAGGGATCTATTGAATATAAGTTCAGGAAGTCATATTCTGGAGACCATAAATCCTGCTGCCATAGCAATTACAATAGTAAGTTTAATAGCGTTATTTTTAAACAAAATACATCCAATTCTGGTAATTCTGGCTGCCGGTGCAATTGGGGTTATATTGCATTTTGCAGGAGTATTATAAAATAAGAAGAATATTATGAAATGATATTTACTACCTTGCCCTTTTTGCTGTTTTTAATAAATTCAACTTTACCGTTGGAAAGAGCATAAAGAGTGTAATCCCGGCCCACGCCCACATTAATACCGGGTCTGTATTTTGTCCCTCGCTGCCTTATAATAATATTTCCGGCAACTACAGACTGGCCTCCGGATTTTTTTATACCCAAATATTTTGGCTTGCTGTCTCTACCGTTTCTACTGCTCCCCACACCTTTTTTACTGGACATAATTTGCTCCTGTTATTATTAACTTATGTTTATCTTAAATTTATTTTATTTTTGCGTTTATTTTATCAAGATGTATTATTGTAAGCAACTGCCTGTGCCCTACTTTCCTTCTGTATCTTTTCTTGGGTTTATATTTAAAGGCAATTACTTTATCCTGTTTTATCTGTTTCTTTATAGTAGCTTTTACTTCAGCCGCAGGCACAAAAGGTTCTCCTATCTCTACTTTGCTGCCGTCACTGATAAGATTGACTTCTGAAAGAGTAATCTTATCTCCCTCTTTGCCCTCTATTCTTTCCACTACTATATCTTTATTTTCTTCTACCTTATATTGTTTTCCACCGCTTGTAATTATCGCGTAAATTTTAATCCTCCATAATCACTTCCAATTACAGATTGCAATATTAACACAGACATTATTACTCTGTCAATTTGAACATTTATTACATTTATTATTTTTTAATAATGGATCTCTGCTATGGCGCTGGTTTTTGACACAGATTTAATTTCTACTTTTACTCTCTGCCCCATATGTTTTCTTCCATCAATAACCTGCACAACATATCCGTCAACTCTTGATATGGCATCATTTTTATTATGATGATATGGCTCCTCAACAACTAAATTCAGAATATCTCCTGTTTTAAACGGCCGGGTCGCTTCTTTTATCTGATTGATTGAACCCTCGGCAACCACTAAAAAAGTATCCATTGGTAATTTTGAATCTCCTTTAATATTAATATATTTTTTAGTTATATTTTCAAGATGCTTTAAGTTTCTCCCATCCGCACCGATAATCTGGGCCGCTATGGAGGGATTCAATTTTATTAAAAAGCCTTTTGAGCTGCTCTCCCTGGTAAGTTTTCTTATTTTTCTCTCAATTTCAAGCCTTATTGTTTCCTGGGACTTTACAAACCCTGAACCCCCGCAATCGGGGCATATCTTACACATTGTCCCGAGAATTCCGTCAGAAACATTTTTCCTTGTCATTTCCAGGAGTCCCAGTCTCGATAATTGCAGGATTTCAGTTTTAGTTTTGTCGTTTTCAAGACACAGCAAAAACCTCTCATAAACCTTTTTCCTATCCTTCTCACAGGCCATATCAATAAAGTCAACCACTATTATCCCGCCGATATCCCTGAGCCTTAACTGGCTGGCAATAGTCTCGGCTGCTTCAAGATTGGTCCTTAAAATAGTCTGGGCCGAACTCTTGCTGGAAGTATATTTACCGGTATTAACATCGATTGTAGTCATGGCCTCTCCATGGTCAATCACTATGAATCCGCCGGATTTTAGCCAGACTTTCCTTTCCAGAGCACTCTCTATTACTTCATTTACATTAAAAGTCTCAAATAAATCTTCCTTCCCATGATGGACTATTATATTATTATATCTGATTCCGATAGACCTCAGGTAACGGCTGATTTCTCTTTTAATTATCTTTTTATCCACATATATAGAATCAAAATCTTCTGAAAATATATCCCGTATTAATTTCATATTTAATGAATATTCGCTTGAAATCAATGTCGGGCGGTTAAGCTCAGAGGCTTTCTTATCTATATATTTCCATTTCTTTACAAGCTGGCTTAAGTCCTTTTTTAATTTAGCCTTATCTGCCTCTTTTGCTGCAGTTCTTACAATTAACCCGTAATCTTCCCTGTCTCCGATTTCTTCCACAATTTTTTTTAAACTATTCTTTTCTTTTATATTAATTTTTTTTGAAACACCTGTCCCCCTGTTAAAGGGTGCCAGAACCACATATCTCCCGGGAATTGATATAAAAGTAGTAAGTCTGGCTCCTTTTGTTTTCATCGGATCTTTTGTCACCTGGACAAGTATCATTTGATTGGGTTTGAGAATATGCTGTATTTTCTTTGGGATTTCTTCATAATTATCAACATCGGAACTTATTTCATTTACGTATAAAAATGCATTCTTCTCTTCGCCGATATCAACAAAAGCTGCATCCAGTCCGGGAAGGATGTTTTTTACCTTACCAAGATAAATGTTGCCCACCAGAGACTTCTTGCTTTTACGTTCAAAAAAAAGCTGCGTAACCTGCCTTGATTCCAGGATAGCGGCTCTTGTCTCATTCATATCTGAACTTATTAGCATTTCCTTTTTCAATTTTTTTATTCTCCTTTACTGTCTGTCTAAATTACATCCACAGGCGTTTTAATTTTATCCTCTGCTATTAAAAACAATTCTTCCTTCTTAACATTACTGATATTTATTCTGTATTCCTGTAACCGTTCTTTAAGAAACGGATAGAAATCATTAAATTTAAAAAAATCGTTATTCTTTTCTTTAAAAATTTTAGCATATCCATAAAGTTTTAGAAGAATAATATTAGAAGCTTCTTTAGAAGGTATGACTTCAAAGTTATATATGGAATTTAAAAAACCGGATTTTTCAATTAAGCTGCTTTCCATATCTCTGTGAAATCCCTCCGTCAGCCTTTTATTGGAAGAAGAAGTATCAAGTGTAAAAGTATAAAGACTTACCGCTATTTCATTCATAAGACTGCCCGCCTTTATAAACAGATTTTTTGCTACGGTAACCTGCATTTCATCTTTTAATTCTTTATTGATTCTTCTTTTAAATTCATTGCCGTCAATATTTTCATCAATGATCACATCGGCATATTCCGCAAGGCTCTCTAACCCCAGCGGAGTCGGGGGACTAAAACTTATTTTCGGTTTTGGATTATAACCCTGGCTGTAAGCCACTCTGAATCCAGCCCTGCTTAAAGCACGCTTAATTATCCTGGAAATATCCAGATGAGAAAGATATTTGAATCCATCCCTTTTATTAAATTTAAATCTTATTATGGTACCCTGCATATTTTTTTGATTTATTATACTCTTTCAGTAAAAACTTTTTACTGATTCCTATATCAATCATATCCCACGGTAATACTTCATCTTCTGAAAAATTCCTTGTGGTAAAGAAACCAATATCCAGGGCAGCTTTTTTAAATGCTTCTTCCCAGATATCAAAACTAAAAAAGTCTGACCAGTTATCAAATTTCGCGCCATTTTTCCATGCCCTCTCTATGACATCACAGACTGATTCATCGCCTCTTGAAAGGGCACATTCCACTATGCTTTTACGGGAATCGGACCACCTGATATCCACATACCTTTTTGATATATTTTTTAAGATATAATCAAATTTCCTGTCCAGATTTTCCGGGCAGTCCTGGCCCGCCCATTGAAAAGGTGTAAAAGGCTTGGGGCAAAACGCATTTATACTGACATTTATTTTTAACCTGGGTAACTTTTTGCCGGGAAGTTTTTCTTTCGCTGCCGCTATTATTTTTTCAATAAGTTTTACTATTCCATGAATATCTTCATTATTTTCAAACGGCAGTCCTATCATAAAATAAAGTTTGATTTTCTCCCAGCCTTTACCGAAGGCCATTTTTATACATTCCATCATTTCATTTTCTTTAATGTTTTTATTTATTATATCCCTCATTTTCTGGCTTCCTGCTTCCGGGGCAAAAGTAAGGCCCGTTTTCCTGCCGCTCTGTATGAGCTCCAGCAATCTTAAATTAAAGCTGTCCAGTCTTAGAGAAGGCATTGAAACTGAAAACCTTCCCGATTTTTGAGAATCAACTATCCTGCAAACCAGATGTTCTATTTCTCCATAGTCAGATGAGGATAGTGATAAAAAAGAAATTTCATCATAACCCGTATTTTTAATCCCTTCTATACTCTGCCTGATTAAGGATTCAACCTCTCTTTTACGCACGGGTCTGTAAATAAAACCTGCCTGGCAGAACCGGCAGCCTCTGCCGCATCCTCTCATAATCTCTACTATGAATCTATCATGTATTGTTTTGATATTGGGTATTACAGGATTCTGGACTATTTTAAATTTATCAAGATTTTTGACCACTGCTTTTTTAACCTTCTTTTCCGGCTCAATCTTCTCAATAAGGCCATCGGGGTAATAATAAAATTTATAAAATTCAGGAATATATATGCCATCAAGCCCGCTGATTTCATTTAAAAACCATTTCTTTTCTTTTCTGCCCTCTTTATAAGCTTTTACTATCTGCAGAATACGCGTAATCACGTCTTCGCCATCTCCTATGACAAAGAAATCCATAAATTTAGAGATTGGCTGGGGATTCACAACTGCAGGGCCTCCGGCACATATAATCGGTGACTTTTCTCCTCTTTGCTTTGAGTTTATCTTTATCCCGCCAAGGTCAAGCATGTTTAATATATTGGTATATAAAAGTTCATGCTGGACCGTAAACCCTACAAGATCAAAACAGTCAAGAAATATCCTGTTTTCAAGAGAAAATATTTTTGTATTCTGCTCCCTTAGTTTTTTCTCAAAATCTATCCATGGGGAAAAAACCCTCTCTACCGAAAAATCCTTATGTTTATTGATAATATCATACAGGATCTGGAGACCGAGATTTGACATTCCGACTTCATATATATCAGGGAATACCAGAGCCATTAAAACTTTATCATAGAAATAATCCGGTGCCTCAGGATTTTTACTCTTTGTCCCGGTTTCGTTATTTATATATCTCCCGGGTTTTTCTATATCTTCCAGAAGTTTTTCCAGCAGGTCAAAGCTTAATCTTTTAATTTCTTTCATGTTTGTTTTACTTATAAGACTACTTAAAGTGTTGATAGGCTATTTCATGCTCTTTTCTTACTTCTCTCCATATGCAGATATTTTCTACGAGACCGATGCCAATAAGCATACTGATAAGATTAGAGCCCCCGGAGCTTAAAAACGGCAGGGGAATTCCGATAATGGGCATTATACCTATGGTCATACCTATATTTATAATCATCTGGGATAAAATAATAAGGCCTACCCCGGAACCAAGAAGCATTGCAAAATTATCGGAAGAATTTAAAGCCAGATAAAAACATCTCCAGACAATAATACCAAGCAGAAGTATTACAATAACAGCGCCAAAAAAACCTAATTCTTCCCCGACGACGGAAAAAATAAAATCAGTATGATGTTCCGGAACGTAATTTAGATTAGTTTGCCTTCCCAGGAAAAGTCCTTTCCCCAGAAGTCCCCCTGAACCTATTGCCAGCTTTGACTGGAACAAACTATAACCCGCACCTTCTGTCGCGTATACGTCGGGTCTTAGGAAAACAAGAATCCTATCCAGCTGATACTGCTTTATAAAATCGGCATTCAGGGCGAAGATAACTCCTCCCACCGCTAATCCCAGTATTGAAAGAAAATATAAAAAATTAGCCCCGGACAAAAATAATAGACCCATATATATAACAAAATATATCAGTGCAGTCCCATAATCTGGCTCCAGTAAAACAAATGCTATAAAAGATAACGCTATAGCCAGCGAGATGGCGACTTTTTTAAACGTTACCCGGGATATCTTTTCACCACGCCATTTTGACATAACTGCAGCCAGGCATATTACCATAAGAATTTTTGAAAATTCCGAAGGCTGGACAGTTGTAAACTTTAAATCTATCCAGCTTCTAGATCCGTGTACTTCAAAACCAAAAAGAAGTACTGCCAGGAGCAGTAAAAGACCTGCAGCAAGAAACAATAAAAAATATCTCTTAATTATCCTGTAATTTAAGAACTGAATAGCAATGCATAAAAAAATCCCTACAGCAAGATATATTGCCTGCCTTTTAAAATAATACAGAGGGTCGGTCACTCCTCCCGGCAGGGTTTCCCTTGTCGCGCTGTAAATTATAAGAACTCCAAAAGAAGAAATGGCAAATACCAGAAAAAATAATAAAAAATCAAATCTTAATATCCTCTTCTCTTTACTGTAACTTTCCAAATCATATAGACTTTTTTTCCTGTTTTTTATCATTGCAGATCCCTAATTATTTTTAATCAATATTAAATAAGTATTTATATATTTTCTTTACAAGCGGCGCGACATTACTTCCCCCGGAACCTCCCTCTTCAAGCATCGCTACTATAACATACTCGGGATTGTCTACCGGAGCATAACTTGCAAACCAGGCGTAATCCTGTTTTCCAAAAAATTCTGCGGTACCTGTTTTCCCTGCAACCGGAATGCTATCAAGTGGAAAATCGCTAAATGCGCCGTAACCTGTTCCGCCCGGTTTAATTACTTCCACCAGCCCTTTTTCTATTGTTTCAATAAAATTCTCATTTAAGTTTAAATCCTCATAATCCTCTACCGAATTGTCCGTAAATATGATACCTTCGCTATCTCTTATCTCTTTTCCCAGATGAGGTCCGTATTTTATACCACGGTTAGCTATAATTGAAAAAGCCTGGGCCATCTGAAGGGGAGTTGCCAGTAAATCTCCCTGGCCTATAGCCATATTGACAGTATCACCCGGAAACCAGGCAGTATGTCCTTCCAGGTCCTTAAAATAATCTTTTTTCCATTCTTTATCAGGAACCAGCCCGGCATCCTCATCAGGCAGAGCGCTTCCGGTTAAAGAGCCAAATCCAAAAATCCTGAAATATTTTTGAAGCAGTTCTTCTGTATTATTATATTTGGAAAAAAGCCCGTATCCCACATTGTAGAAGTAAATATCGCATGAATTTTTAATAGCTCCTACAATATTAAGGCTGCCATGGCCCGATTTTGACCAGCAGTATTTTGGATAATCTTTTCCAAGTACCAGCCATGTTCCGGCACAGTTGAACCTGCTGTTTTCACTTATTATTCCCTCGGCAAGACCGGCATAAGCCGGTACAATTTTAATCACTGAGCCTGCCGGGAAAGATTTAACCGCTCTATTAAGTAAAGGGTAATAATTTTCGGGGTCATTTAGATAATCCCAGTCTTCCTCTGATATCCCTCCTGTAAATAGTTCCGGACTATAAGTGGGATAACTTGCCATGGCTAATATCTGGCCGTCACCCGGACTGAGCACTACGACCGCTCCTCCCGGTACGTTATAATACTCATCAGTGTGTGAAATTTTTTTCTGCCTTACTTCAAGTATAGACTGATAAAGTATTTCCTCCGCGATTCTTTGCAGATCAATATCAATGGTCAGATATAAGTCACTTCCCTTAACCGGTTTGGTTTCTTCCAGTACGTTTACGGGTCTTCCCAGAGGATCGACTTCGTATACTACTTTCCCTTTCCTGCCCCTCAGTATACTCTCATAAGTTTTTTCCACACCGGTTGCACCTATCTGATCTCCGCCCTCATAATTATATTTATATTCTTCTGATTTTAATTCTTCCTTATCAATCTCTTTTATATATCCCAATAAATGTGACGCAAGGGCGCCATAATTATATTGCCTCAGGTATACATCAATTATTTCCACTCCCGGTAATTTACTGCTGTTTTCTTCAATATAAATCATCTCAGCCGCATTAATGTCCCGTTTTACAATAACCCTCTCCATATAAGATACATTGCTTTTTTCTATTTTCGTTTTTATCCGGTTATATGGTATGCCCAGACAATCACTCAGAGCTTTTATAACTTCCTCATTTTCCAAAATAACATGAGGCTGCACAGCTACTGCTTTAACCGGAACACTCTTAACCAATAGTTTTCCGTTACAGTCATAAATATCACCGCGCGAAGCCGGGATAGTTTTTTCTCTGGTAATATTTTGAGCCGCTAACTCATTATAAAGGCCGCCGCTCATTATCTGCAAAAAGTAAAGCCTTAAGATCATCACAACCAATATTATTATCAGCAGATAGAATATAATCCTAAATCTTGTCTTTATATTTAAACCCAAGTTCAACCTCCTCACCATTGCTGGAACTTATTCTTATGAGAGGAAAGATTATAAACATTAAAATAATATTAAAAAATGGCCTGGTTGCCAGTTCCAGAGATATTCCAAACCAGTCGATATTAAAATTGAATAAATAATGTATCAGATTTGTTATTAAAATATTAAATTCTGTGATTAAAAAAACGATAAAGACATAAGTCATCCAGATTGACTTAAACCCGGCCGTTATCAGTCTTCTCACAATAAAGGCATCAATGGCATAAATGAAAGCGCTTATTCCCACAATACTCCCCGCTATAAGATCAAGCGCCATACCTGCTGCAAATCCATATAAAATCCCCCATAGCGTGCCGTCAAACAGAGCAACCGCTATTATAATTACCAGGATCAAATCAAAATTTATAGAATACATCTTCAGGTATTCAAAAAAAACTACCTGCAGCAGTAAACATATTATTATTATAAAAAAATGCAAGAATTTAGAAAAAATTTTCATTATATAAACCGTTATTTGACCTGATATTTATATTTTTATTTTTATTCCTTTAATACCATAACATACTCTATTTTCTTATAATCAACAAAAGGTTCTATTTCAATTATCTTATAGGGGTTATCTGCACTTTCAGTAACCCTGCTTATCCGTCCGATTAAAATATCGCCGGGCAAATTACCGTATTCGGATGTAATTATTATATCCCCTTTAAATACCGTTTCCTCCTTTGGAATATAATCTAATGTAATCTTCCCATCCTGGCTGCCTTTTATAATACCAGCTTCTCTCGAAGATAATATTCTAACCCCGATGGCACTCCGGGGATCGTTAATAAGTCTTACATTGCATGAGTTACTGCCAGTCTGGATAACAATTCCGACTAATCCGTCTTCGTTAATTACTCCCATTCCTTCTCTAACTCTTTCACTGCTTCCGATATTTAAAATAATTTCAGACTGCCACATGCTCCCATAAAACCCTATCACTCTTGCCGTGATAGTTTCATAATCCTTCTTTAGCTTTATATCAAGCAATTTTCTTAAAGAGTCATTTTCAACCTTGAGGTTTATATTATCTATATTCATTTCTCTCATTCTGGCATTTTCAGCAAGAAGCTCCTGGTATTTTTCCCTCAAATTTATATAATCCCTTATCGAATTAATAAAGTGTATAAACGGGCTTATAAATGAAAAAAATTTCTCCTGAATCGGTTTAAAAAAGTCAACGGTTTTGATTTTAATATTTTTGATCAGTCCGGATTCTCTGAAGCTGACTGTAATAACTACGAGACAGAGGATAATTATTAAGCCAAGAACAATAAAGTTTCTAAATCTTCTATTTAATGTAACCATCAGTAAATATTATAGATTGAATGTAAAACAAGTTATCTTGGATATTTGAGATATTTTTTTAAAGTATTAAAGTCTTCAACACATTTTCCCGCTCCTATGGCCACTGCCCCCAGCGGGTCCTCGGCAAGATATACCGGACAATGTGTCTCCCTGCTGATTCTTTCTGTCAATCCCTTGAGCAGTGAACCTCCTCCTGCCATTACAATACCTCTTTTCATGATATCCGAAGAAAGTTCTGGAGGTGTGATATCAAGCACTTCAACAATGGAATTTATAATACCGCTTAACACTTTTTCAAGTGCTTTCCTTATCTGCTGGCTTGTAATAATAATTGTTTTAGGAAGACCCATCACAAGATCTCTTCCGTTTATCTCCATTTTTTCCTCATTTTCAAGAGGGAACGCAGATCCGATTTCTATTTTTACCCTCTCTGCAGTTCTTTCACCAAGAAAAAGGTTATGTTCTTTTTTAAGATAATAAGTTATTGCTTCATCCATTTCATCCCCGCCAATCCGCAGTGACTGGCTCACTACTATTCCTCCCAGCGATATAACAGCTACTTCAGAAGTTCCGCCTCCTATATCTATAATCATACTGCCTATGGGCTCATCTACAGGAAGGCCTGCACCTATAGCTGCCGCCAGGGGCTCCTCAATTATATAGGCTGCCCTTGCTCCGGCCTGTTCTGTAGTTTCAATTACCGCTTTCTTCTCAACCGGAGTAATTCCTGATGGTACGCAGATAACTATTCTGGGCCTTGCAAAAGCTATATTTTTATGAACTTTCTGGATAAAATACCTTAACATTTTTTCTGTTGTTTCAAAGTCTGCGATTACACCATCCTTTAAAGGTCTGATTGCTAATATATTATCAGGAGTCCTCCCTACCATAATCTTTGCTTCTTTGCCCACGGCGAGTATTCTTTTCTTTTCTTTATCAATGGCGACAATAGAAGGTTCTTCAAGAACTATTCCTTTGCCCTTAACATATACAAGTGTATTGGCCGTTCCCAGATCAATACCCATGTCTCTTCCAATTACGTTTAAGAAAAAATCAAACATCTGCGTCATCAACTCCTTAAATTAACCAATAACATTAAATCCAAATTCCCTTAATAAGTCTACAAATTTAGCTACAGGAATTCCTGCTATATTATAAAAACAGCCGCTTATTTTCTCCACCAGCAAACTTCCATATCCAAGTACATTATAAGCACCTGCTTTATCAAGTACATTCTCCCTATCTACATATTTTTCAATCTCATCTGCAGTCAACTTCCGGAATTTAACCCTGGTAGTCACAGTATTATAAATATACTTACCCGAAATACTCTCTAAAACACAGACTCCGGTTATTACCTTATGAATTTTCCCTGAAAGAATACTTAAAAAACTAATTGCCTGTTCTCTATCAACCGGTTTACCCATATATTTCCTGTTTATATACATGATGGTATCAAAACCAGCAATTAGAAATCCTCTTCTGTAATCTAATTTCTCTTTTTCAGGGTTCTGTTTCTTAATATAATTATAAACATTTTTGGCTTTAGCTATACTATTCCATGCAACTGTTCTGTAGGGATTTTTATACTGCTTCTCTTCAAAATTCTCCGGTCTGATTACTTTGAAATCCATTCCAAAGAGCTCAAGTATTTTTGTTCTTCTTGGAGAAGCAGAAGCCAGAATTAGTTCTTTTTTATGATCTTCTTCTTCCAACATCAGCCAATAAAAAAGCAATAAGTATCCCTATTATAGCGCACAGAGTAATGTTCACATGTATGCCGAAACTTATATCTATCAAATACAAATTAAGACTAAGGGAATCTGTGCCCACTTTTAATCCCTTATCCAGAATCGGAACTACATCTTTCAAGACGTGACCCAAAACAGCTCCTAATATACCCCCAAACAACACTATGAAAAAAACTATTATACCTCTTCTTTTTCCCATCATTCACCTTTTAAATCATGTATTGCCCACTCTTTGGGCCTCTAACTCTTTTAGCCTCCGCTTTTTATTTAAAAAATAATTCAATTTCTCTTTTGGCGCTCTCCAGAGAATCCGACCCATGTATCACATTTACAGTAATATCAACTCCAAAATCACCTCTTATTGTCCCTTTTCCTGCTTTTCTGGAATCAGTTGGTCCCATTAATTCCCTTATCCTGGAAATCGTATTTTCTCCACTGAGAACCATGATCACCGATGGTCCGGAAGTTATATAATCAATCAATATATTAAAAAAATTTTTATCCTTATGCTCCCGGTAATGCCTGAATGCAAGTTCCCGGCTGATTTTTACTATTTTTATTTTCTCTATGGTCAGGTTTTCTTTCTCAAAACGGGATATAATCTCTCCGATAATTTTTTTCTTTACTCCGTCAGGTTTTATTATAACCAGACTCTTCTCGATACTGCTTTCGACATCTCCGGATACGCTTTCCCCATGATTACTCTTGCATTTCTCCATCAAAAACTGCTCCCCATTGTTAAATAATTTACTGTGTGCTCTTGCAGTATGGACAAACTTTCCAGTTTAAATTTAAAGGTTTGCCGCAGCTTATACAGGAACTTTTTAATTTCTTTCTGCAGTAAGGACAGATTAAAAAATCATCATTTACGGGACTCCCGCATGCAGGACAGCTGGATTGTTTGCTATTAAGCAGCATCTCCATTTTTTCAATTTCCAGGTCCCTTTCAATTACGTCATCTATATATTCCGGAGGTCTTAATATTAAATACAGGATTAATCCTAAAAAGTTCAGTATTAGCACAATAAATGCCCAAAAAATGGCAGGTGTTATAGTCTCACTTCTGAGCCTTGCATCCCTATAAGTCCAGTAGATAAAAGCAAGCCAGATTATAACCAAAATAAAAATCAGGCCATAAATTAAATATCTCCATATGGGAAGTTTAAAAAAAGCCATAATATCATTAACATACTTAAATAAATCCATTAATCCTCCATGTTAATTTTGTATATTGTTTATCCATACAGGTCCTTTTAAAAAATATCTACTTTACAATATTCTCAAGATTAGTTATAGAACCAGTAATGCATATGATATCATTTATACCGGAAATTTTTAAAGCAAATTTTATAGAATTTTCTATATTATTCATCTTATATAGTTCAACCTTACGTCTGCCTCCGTTTGTAAGTTCTTTTATTTTTTCTTTTACCACTTCTTCCAGCCTGCCAGTATTCAGGCTCCTTTCTGTCAAACTGGAAGTTAAAATTAAAACATCACTTGCGCCTATTATTTTTTTGACCATATTTCCATAATCTTTATCCTTTAAAACTGCAAAAATTATTATTTTTTTATGGCTGCCAAAATAACAGTTAATATTTTTAACAAAGTTTTCTATTCCTTCAGGATTATGACTGGCATCCGCTATTATAAGTGGCTTTTCCCTTATAATCTCAAATCTCCCTTTTACCTTCAGATATTTAAGACTTTCTCTTACCTTTTTTTCAATCAATTCTTTATTTTTAGTTTTCATGTATAATTCCGCAAGTACTATGCCCAGGGATAGATTTAAAGGCTGATAATCACCCGGGATAGGCAGTTTTATGTCTCTGTAAATATTTTTTACTCCCTTAATATCAAGCAGCCACCCTCTGAGCCCCAGGTTCACTTTTTTTTGTACATAAAAATCTTTGCCATATAAAAAAAGCATGGAATCAGTATCTTCCACTTTTTGGGCCAGGATTTGAAGAACTTCTTTATCGCAGCATGTTGTAGCAACCAGTGCATTTTTCTTTATGACTTCCACTTTCTCGGAAGCTATTTTTTCTACGGTACCGCCAAGTAACTCTGTGTGTTCCAGACTTACACCTGTAAGCCCGGCTACTTTTGAATCGGCAATATTGGTGGCATCCCATCTTCCGCCCATTCCCGCTTCAAGTACCATAGCTTCAATACCCTCATCTTCTGCCAGCTTGAACGCCATTGCTGTAATTATTTCAAATTGAGTAAGCGGCCCTTTAAGATTCATTTTATTTACATCTTTGATATAGGGGTATATCCGGTCAAAGTTTTTAGAAAATTTTTTTCTAGAAACATCCTTCCCGTTTAACCAGATCCTCTCGGTATAACTGTTTATATGGGGAGAAATATAATAAGCGGTTTTAATACCATGATATTTTAATATTCTTGCAGTGATGCCGGTTGTAGATGTTTTACCGTTTGTACCGACAACATGAATAAATTCTACCTTTTTTTGAGGATCATCCAGAAGCTCCAGAATCTTTTTTATCCTTACAAGACCCGGTTTTATTCCGAAAATCAGGCAATCGTCTAAATATTTGCATACCTGTCCGTATTCCATCCACTATTTCTCACTTTAATTACAATTATTATTTATTAACTGATACCAATATCTTCAATTCTTGCCAGCTGCTCGCTTAATACTTTTAAGATTTTATCTGCTGATTTGAGTTTATCTTTTTCCTTTTTTATTATCCCGGCAGGCGCTTTTTTAATAAAATCTATATTTGATATTTTTTTTCTGCTTTTTTCCACATCCAGCTTTACTTTTTTAATCCGGTCTTTTATTCTCCTGGTTTCCAGCTCTATATTAACTGCATCAAGGATATAGATAAATATATCAATATTTTCTATCGCAGTCTTAATATACCCTTCCTCACCACTGCAATCTGTAAATTCCACCCTGGTTGTTTTTGCCAGACTGCAAATATATTTTTCATTATCGGCGAGCAATTCCTTTTTGCTGTTGTCATCAGTTTTCAGGCTGATTCTTACCTTTTTTGCAGGATTTATCTGAAGTTCCGATCTGATTTTTCTTATCTCGCTAATGACATTAAAAAGTACTTTTATTTTATCTTCAATTGCCGGATTTACCATTACTTGTTCAAATTCGGGAAAATCCGTTACCGATATGCTTTCCCCCTTATGCGGAATATTCTGCCATATCTTTTCAGTCATAAAAGGCATAAAAGGGTGGAGGACCTTAAGATATTTTTCAAGAGTATACCATAATATAAATAATGCATTTTTTTTATCATTATTGTCTTTTCCCGAGTAAATCCTGACCTTTGCCGATTCAATATACCAATCACAGTAATCATTCCAGAAAAAATTCCAGAGCAGTTTTGAAGCAAAAGAAAAATTATACTTCGCCAGATATTTTTCAACCCCTTTTACTACCCTATTTAATCTTGATATTATCCACCTGTCCAAGAGATTCAAATCTAGCTGTCCGGGCCCTGTATCTTCAAAATATATTTCTTCATTTAAGTTTGATATAACAAATTTTGACCCGTTCCATAATTTATTTGCAAAATTCCTTATTCCTTCAATTTTTTCATCACCCAGTATTAAATTCCTGCCCGGGGTCGTCAGGGATGCCAGCGTAAATCTTAAAACATCCGCTCCCTTTTTTTCGATTATATCCATCGGGTCCACAACATTGCCCCTGGATTTACTCATTTTCTGACCGGATGCATCATTTACCAGGGGGTTTATAAAGACTTCTTTAAATGGAACGTCTTTCATAAAATACAGGCTCATCATAATCATCCTGGCCACCCAGAAGAAAATAATATCATGGGCCGTTACGAGTGTATCAGTGGGGAAAAAATATTCCAGGTCTCCGGTTTTTTCGGGCCAGCCAAAAACCGCAAAAGGCCACAGGCAGGAACTGAACCATGTATCAAGAACATCCTGGTCCTGTTCAAGTTTGCTGCCAGCGCACTCCGGACAGTTTAAAGGTTTTTCTTCGCTGACTATCATTTTACCGCAATCTTTGCAGTACCATACCGGAATCCTGTGTCCCCACCATAATTGACGGGATATGCACCAGTCTTTAATATTATCCATCCAGTCAAAATATATTTTTTCCCACTTTTCCGGTATTATTTTTACTCTTCCATCTCTTACCGCTTCAATAGCAGGACCGGCCAGTTTCTTCATGGACACGAACCACTGCATTGAAATCCTGGGTTCTACTGTTGTGCCGCATCTCGAACAGATCCCGATTGATGATATGTGTGTATTCTTGCCTTTAAGATAACCCTGTTTTTCCAGATCCTTAAGGACTTTCTGTCTTGCAATATAACGATCCATACCTTTATATTTTCCCGCATTGGAGTTCAGGCTTGCATCTGCTTCAAATATATTTATTTCCTCTAAATTATGTCTTTTACCGATTTCAAAATCATTGGGGTCATGGGCAGGAGTAACCTTAACCGCGCCGCTTCCAAATTCCATATCCACAAAATCATCTTCCACAAGCGGTATATTCCTTTCCATAAGCGGGAGGAATACATGCCTGCCTTTATATTTCCTGTATCTCTTATCGCGGGGATTGACAGCAACCGCTGTATCTCCAAGCATGGTTTCGGGCCTGGTGGTTGATACAATTATAAACTCACTGCTGTCGGGTTTACCGGTTTCCCGGTTAATTAAAGGGTATTTGATGTCCCAGAGGTTTCCTTTTTTTTCTACATGCTCAACCTCGATATCTGAAATCGCTGTCCGGCACCTGGGACACCAGTTGATCATGTAATTCCCCTTATAAATAAGCCCATCTTTATACAGGGCAACAAATTCTTTAGTTACTGCTTTTATATATCTCTGGTCAAAAGTAAATCTTTGCCTGTCCCAGTCACATGAGCACCCCAGTGATTTTAATTGATCTATAATCCGGCTGCCGTATTTATCTTTCCATCTCCATGCCTCGTTAACAAACTTTTCCCTGCCAAGCTGGAACCTGTTTATATTTTTCTTTTCCAGGGCTTTTTCCACTACATTCTGCGTAGCTATTCCGGCATGATCCGTACCGGGCACCCAGGTAGTATTATATCCCTTCATTCTCCTGTATCTTGTGATTATATCCTGCAGCGTATTGTTGAGGGCATGACCCATATGGAGATAGCCAGTTACATTGGGAGGGGGTATTACTATGCTGAACGGGACTTTTGATTTATCTATTTTTGCAGAAAAGTACTTTTTTTTTAGCCAGTAGTCATAAATTTCCTCTTCAAATAGTGCTGGGTCGTACTTACCTTCAATTCCGTCAAACATTTTAGGCTGATTTTTCCTCATCTTTTAAAAATACTTTTTTATTCGATCTCGTCAATACTTCGGGTTCAATTTTATTCTCAACAACTTCCCTGGTTATTATACATTTACCGATGTCACTGCGTTCGGGTATTTCAAACATTATATTTAGCATAATCTCTTCCATAATCGCCCTGAGGCCTCTTGCTCCTGTCCCTCTTTGCAAAGCCCGCTTTGAAATTTCTACTAATGCATCATCTGTAAAATCCAGTTCGACATTATCCATTTTAAACATCTTTCTGTACTGCTTTATCAGTGAATTTTTTGGTTCAATCAGGATTCTTATTAAATCATCCTCTGTAAGATTGGATAGAGTGCTTACAACAGGCAGTCTCCCGATAAGCTCAGGGATTAAACCATATTTTAACAGATCTTCCGGCATAACCTGTGGAAGAAGTTTGTCGATCTTTTCTACTTTTGTTGAAATTTTTCTTGAAATGAAACCAACACTGCTCTCATTTATCCTATTTTCAATTATTTTTTCCAGACCGCTGAAGGAACCCCCGCAAATAAAAAGAATGTTACTGGTGTTAATCTGTATAAAATCCTGATGGGGGTGTTTTCTGCCGCCCTGCGGCGGGACATTGGCCTCAGTCCCTTCCAGGATTTTAAGCAGCGCCTGCTGCACCCCTTCTCCCGATACATCTCTTGTGATGGATGGATTTTCTGATTTACGGCTGATTTTATCTATTTCATCCAGATAAATAATCCCTGTTTCAGCCCTTTTAATATCAAAATCTGCTGCCTGTATTAATTTTAATAATATATTCTCAACATCTTCCCCGACATAACCCGCTTCCGTTAGTGATGTCGCATCGGCAATGCAAAACGGAACATTTAATATTCTTGCCAGAGTCTGGGCAAGAAGAGTCTTGCCACAGCCCGTGGGCCCTATCAGTAGAATATTACTTTTCTGTATTTCCGTATCATCCTGAGCCAGCCTGTCCTCATATTTTATCCTCTTGTAATGATTATATACCGCTACAGACAGAACCTTTTTTGCACTTTCCTGTCCGATGACATACTCATTTAAAATTGAATATATTCCTTTTGGCTTTGGGAGATTTTTAAAATCAACTTTCTTCTGTTCCTTTAATTCTTCATCAATAATCTCATTACATAGATCCACACACTCATTGCAGACATAAACTCCCGGTCCCACAATCAGTTTCTTTACCTGATTCTGCGACTTACCGCAAAATGAACATTTTAAGAAATCGCTTTTTTTCCTTTCATCTGAAGACAAATTTATACACACTCCTTATTAATATTGTTAACAGAAATATTGTTATTTTAAAATTAATATACCGTTATCCTTAATGAAATATTATTTATCATTATTTTTTATAAATGACCTCATCCACTATTCCGTATTTTTTGGCTTCTTCCGCGTTTAGAATAAAATCCCTTTCGGTGTCCATCTCTATCTTTTTTACACTCTGGCCCGTATGCTTGGCAATTATTTCATTTAGAAGAGCTCTTATCCTTACCATCTCTTTCGCATGGATCTCAACATCAACAGTTGTCCCCGATACGCCTCCTGACGGTTGATGGAGCATAACTCTTGAATTGGGCAGTGAAAACCTCTTACCCTTCTCCCCTGCCAGAAGCAAAACCGCAGCCGCACTTGCAGCCTGGCCAATACAGATAGTGGACACAGAAGACTTTATAAACTGCATGGTATCATATACCGCAAGGGCGGAAGTCACTACTCCGCCTGGACTGTTTATATACAGTTGGATATCTTTTTCCGGGTCTTCCGCTTCCAGATGAAGCAGCTGGGCCATGACAACATTGGCGATATTATCATCTATGGCTACCCCCAGAAAGATTATCCTTTCTTTCAGCAGACGGGAATAAATATCAAAAGAACGCTCGCCCCTGTTGGTCTGCTCAATTACCATTGGAATTAAATAATTATTATCCATTTTAATCATCTCACCTTTTTGTTTACTTTGAATCAGGCGTCCAAAGTTTTTCTTCTTTTTTTTCAAATTCTGTTTTATTTTTATCAGGTGTCCATATTTCTTTTTTATCCTTGCCTCCTGTATCTTTCTCTTCTATTACCTTTGAACTGTTAACCAATAAATCGATTATCTTTCTTCTTCTTATACTTTGAACCAGTGTTTCTTTCCCGTCGGTACTTTCAAGGAATTCCTTAATCCTTGGAATATCCGCTTCCTTATTATAACTGCTTATAATACTATCCTTCTCCTTATTTATTTCATCTTCCGAAGGTTCCGTATTCTTCTTTTCTGCTTTCTCTAACGCTTTAAAAATTAAATATTCTTTTGTTTCTTTTACCGCCCTGCCCCTGATTTCTTCATCAAACTGGCTTTCCGTAATGTTAGTCATTTTAAGATAATTTTCCTTTGTTATCTTCTGCTTCTTTAAGTTCTCATCAATCTCTTCATTAAGCTGTTTTATTCTTCTGGTAATCATTATCCCTGGGACTTCGGATTTCATATTATCCATAATATGATTTAAAACTTCTTCTATTATTTTCGCTCTTCTAAAATTTTTCTTCTGTTCAACCAGTCTTTCCCTTATACTGCTTTTAAAATCATCTTCGTCTTTGTAATCTCCAAGATTTTTTAAAAACTCTCCGTCCAACGCCGGCAGCACTTTTCTCTTTATTTCCTTTATAAAAATTTTAAAATCTGCCTGTTTGCCTGCCAGTTCCTTATTCCTTATATCTCCGGGCAATGTAAGGGTTAAATTTTTACCAGTACCCTTTTTAATCCCGACAAGTGAATTTTCAAATTCCATAAATAAAGTGTTTGAGCCCACTTCTAAAAGATAATCTTCTGCGCTGCCGCCTTCAAATTCTTTCCCTTCGATTTCACCATTAAAATCCAGCGTAACATAATCACCTTTTAATACCGGCCTATCATCTTCGATAGGCTCAAGCGATGCAAAATTATTTCTTATATTATCTATCTGCTTCTCCAGCTCTTCATCGGATACATCCGCAGAAAAACCGGTAACCTTTATGCCTTTATAAGCGGGCAGTTGTATCTCGGGTTCCAGCTCCAGCTCGACCTCAAACCCCAGAGGCAGATCTTCTTTAAGCTGTGTAATTTTTATCCTCGGGTAATCTATCGGATTCAGACTGGATTCCGTGATTATATCCGGATATAATTCGGAAATAGAAAGGCTTGCCGCTTCATTAAGTACATATTGCTTGCCAAAATTTACATCTATTACCTGGTACGGTATTTTCCCTTTTCTAAAACCGGGAATATTTGTTTTTTCGGATATATTTTTATAAGCCTTACCAATATTTTTCTTTAAAAAATTGTTGGATATCTCTAATTCTAATTTGATTTTATTTAAATCTATTTTTTTCCGGTTTTTTATCTTATAACTCAAATAAATTCTCCCTAAATAGCCACCTTAAATAACAGTGGTATGTATTTCCATATCAGCATTAAGAAACATATTATAATAGAAAATAAATAAAATACAAACCAGCATAACAGGAGTTTACGAAATTGAATATGGTGCGAGAGAGGGGACTTGGTCTTTCGTCTCACTTCGTTCGCTGCAGAGCCG
>CAZLME010000001.1:21391-43656 GCA_964560595.1 uncultured Actinomycetota bacterium | reverse complement strand
ACCATATTGTTTAAATTGATTCTCGGATTTTTTTCAAAAATAAACTTTATTTCTGTCTTTGTTACTTTATCCAGGATTTTAACTATTTTATTTTTAATTTTCTTCTCGGCATAATTACGTATCTTTTCATCCAGTTCTATATTTTTGCTTTTAATAATAAATTCCGCCATATTGCCTCCTTGTCTCTAACTTATTTTAAACTAACGTAAAATTTAATACTAAATAATATTAAAAATTCCTTAATCACACTTTTAAAAGTTCCGCCTTTAAGGTGCTATTTTATTGCCACTACTTTTTTCGCAATACTGCCCCTGTCATCTTTTTCTAATTCAAACTCTACCTTCTGGCCTTTATTTAAAACTTTAAATCCATCCATCAGTATAGAAGAATATTCCACAAAAATATCACCTGTCTCTTCCTGTTCTGATTCTATAAATCCAAACCCATTCTCCGGGCTGAACCATTTTACAATTCCTTTTAATTTTGATGTTTTTATTGTATCCCCCTTGCCAGAGTCAATAAATAAATCTTATCAGCACCGGCTTTTTTTAAAATATCTGCAATTTCCATCATTGTACTCCCGGTAGTCCAGACATCATCTACCACCAGAATATTTTTTCCGTAATACAGAAGACAATTTTTAACTTTAAAAGCTCCTTTTATATTATTTCTTCTTTGCATAAAATCCAGACCCTGCTGTTTTGAAATTTTTTTTATCTTTAATATATTACCAGTAAATGGGATTTTAATTAACCCCGACAATGACCTGCAGAGTACGTCCATATGCCTGCCCGGAACTGTTTCCATATAATCAATTTTTTCATATTTATAATTTTTAATATAGGCATGTCTTAAAAACACGCTGACAATTTCTTTCAAGGCATATATTCTATTGTATTTATATTTTCTTATTACTTTTTTTATTTCACCGCTGTATAAAGCAAAACTCCTGTGTTTATAAAAATTAAAATCCTCCTTTTTACAAAAACTGCATCTCTTATCATTTACTTTATTTCCTGATAAAGGTCTACCGCAGCGACTGCATACCGTATCTTCAATCTTTTTTATTTTGGATATACATTGCCAGCAGAGTAATTCAGGGTCAATTTTTCCGCAAACAACACATAGCGGCGGGAGAAAAATATCTTTTAAAATATTTATAAAATTTTTATTAACTTTTTTCGGTATTTTCTGTATCAATATCAATTATTTCATTGGACATGATTTTTACACTCGGATGAATCCTTATTCCATCCTTTATAACACTTTTTGAACCAATTACTGCTTTTTCCAGAATTGAAGCTTTATCATTTATTTTTGCATCATATCCTATAATGGCGCCTATTAAAGAAGCATCTTTACCCACATAACCGCTGCCCCATTTTATACCTCTGTACAATACTGCTCTTTCATCTACAATTATATTGTCTCCGAGAATTATAGGACCAAAAAGCTTTGCATCTTTTTTTATGGTACAGTTATCTCCAATGCATACCGGAGGAATTATAACTACACCTTCCTGGATCTTGCAGTTTTTCCCTACCCAGACTCCTTCTTTTATTTTTTCCCCGGGAATGCTTACATTGACTTTGCCTTCAAGGGCATCAAAATTACCCTGCTGATACTCGTCAAGACCCCCTACATCATTCCAGTACTGGTTATGGCAATAGCCGTAATATACAATATTTTTACTTAATAAACCCGGGAAAACATTTTTACCAAAATCACAGAATTCACCCCGGCAAGGCATATAGCTAAATACTTCAGGTTCAAACAAATATATGCCGCTGTTTGCCAGGTTTGATTCTGCTTCTCCGCTTAAAGGCTTCTCCTGAAATCCTTTTATCCTTTTATCTTCATCTATTAATACCGCGCCATACTTAGATGTATCTTCAACTTCGCTTAAAACAAGCGTTGCAATGCCCCCCTTTTTTTTATGGAACTCCACGGCTGCTGTTAGGTCAATATCGGTTAAGGCATCGCCGCTTATTACTAAAAACGTATTATTCTCAAAAAAGTCTTCTACATTCTTAACCCCTCCCGCAGTTCCAAGAAGTTTTTTTTCATATGAATAAACAATGTTTACTCCCCACCTGGAGCCGTCTCCAAAATAATTTCTTATCTCATCCGGATACCAGTGAAGATTACAGACAATATCGGTAAAATTATGTTTGACCAGCAGTCTTACAATATGCTCCATAACAGGTCTATTGACTATGGGAGCCATTGGTTTGGATATTAAGTCAGTAAGCGGCCTCAGTCTTGTTCCAAGACCGGCAGCCAGCACCATAGCTTTATTTTTTATACCGGACACACGCCACTTCCTATTGCTTAACTTTTATTATTAAATGTTTTTTTAAGGATATTCTTTTCATAAGGTGGATATATTATACCCCTCTCAGTAATTATTGCAGTTACATTACCGGCCGGTGTAATATCAAAAGCAGGATTTTCTACCGGCATAAATTCCGGAATAATGATTTTACCCGAAATTTCTCTCATTTCTCTTTTATCTCTATATTCTATAGGTATATTATCTCCGCTTTCTATCTTTATATCAACAGTGGAAACCGGAGCCGCAACATAAAAAGGTATATCATAATAATTTGCAAGAATGGATAAGCTTAAAGTACCTATTTTGTTTGCAGTGTCCCCATTCGATGCTATTCTATCCGCGCCAACTAAAACTGCGTCAACTTCTCCTTTTGACATAAAATATCCCGCCATATTATCAGATATAATAAAAAAGGGGATCCTGTCCCGATAAAGCTCCCAGGCAGTGAGTCTTGCTCCCTGAAGAAATGGCCTGGTTTCGTCCACTATTACATTTGCAAGTTTTCCTTCTTTATTCAGACTCCTGATTACTGAAAGAGCGGTGCCGTAACCTGAAGTAGCAAGAGCTCCCGCATTACAGTGTGTCAGGATTTTAATTTTCTTATCCCTTTTTTTAAAAATTTCTATTCCATTCAGGCCAATCTTGAGATTGACCTCGATGTCATTCTTTTCAATTTCTACAGCTTCTTTGATCAGTTTATCCCTTATTTCACTGACCTCCTGATTCCTGTTTACGGCCAGTACTTTTTTCATCCTGTCCAGAGCCCAGAAAAGATTTACAGCTGTCGGCCTGGTCCCGGCAAGTAATTCTATATTCTCGTTTATATACCCGGCTAACTTTTCTTTATTTTTTCCCTTAAAATTTAATGCCGCCAGCGCTACACCATAAGCGGCTGCAACTCCTATCGCAGGCGCTCCTCTTACAACCATATTTTTAATAGCTTTAGCCACATACCCGGCTGTTTTACAGCTTACGTATATTTCCTTAAAAGGAAGTTTTCTCTGGTCTATTAACTTTAGAATATTGTTATCCCATTTGAGTGTGAGTACACTGCTTTCCGGAGAATGGTTGAAATCTATGTTCCCATTTCCCATGAGTTAAGATATTCCTCCTGTTCCTGTGTTAATCTGTCTATTTTAACTCCCATACTCTTCAGTTTCAGTTCTGCTATCTTTTTATCAATTTCTTCGGGAACCGGGTAAACTTTCTTTAAAAGATTTTTACTATTTCTAAAAATGTATTCTGCACTTAAAGACTGATTCGCAAAACTCATATCCATTACACTTGCAGGATGACCTTCAGCCGCACTTAGATTTACCAGCCTTCCTTCCGCAAGTACATATATCCTCCTGCCGTCCTGCATAAGGTATTCCTCAACAAAAGGTCTCACTTTTCTTTTTGACCTGCTGTTTACCTTAAGATAATTTAAATCTATCTCGGCATCAAAATGTCCGGAATTGGCCAGAATTACATTATCGCGACAGTTTTTTATTATATCTTTGCCTATTACATTTTTATTACCTGTGACCGATATGAAAATATCCCCAACCTTTGCTGCTTCCAGGGAGCTCATAACTCCAAATCCGTCCAGTTTGGCCTCCAGCGCCTTCAAGGGATCTACTTCAAGTATTATAACGGAAGCACCCATGCCTTTTGCTCTTGCGGCCACGCCTTTCCCGCACCAGCCATAACCGACTACTACAAACTTTTTGCCGGCAAGCAGGATATTAGTTGCCCTTAATATCCCGTCAATTGTACTCTGACCCGTCCCGTAACGGTTATCAAAAAAGTGTTTTGTTTTAGCATCGTTTACGGCAATAATCGGGTATCGAAGGACTCCTTTTTTTTCCATGCTCTTAAGCCTTATTACCCCAGTCGTGGTTTCTTCCGTACCGCCGTATACCCCTTCCAGCAATTCTTTCCTGCTGCTGTGAATAGTTGAAATTAAATCTGCCCCGTCATCCATTGTAATCTGTGGTCCCGTATCAAGAACACTGTTTATGTGCCTGTAATAGGTTTTATTGTCCTCGCCCTTAATGGCAAATACACTTATTTTAAAATCCTTTACAAGCGAAGCTGCAACGTCATCCTGCGTGCTTAAAGGGTTGGAAGCGCATAAAGCTACACTGGCCCCTCCCTCTTTTAAAGTAATCATAAGATTTGCCGTTTCAGAAGTAACATGCAGGCAGGCTCCCAGTGTCAGACCCTTTAAAGGCTTCTTTTTGGAAAATTCCTCTCTTATTCCCACCAGTACCGGCATTTCTATTGCAGCCCACGCTATTTTATTTCTGCCGTCTCCGGCTAAATTAATATCCTTTACATCAAATTTCATTACAGTTTTCCTTTCCAGGCTTGTTTATCTCGCCCATTATTTATTGTTTAGCTTGATTTTATTTTTTTAAGTTCGGTCTTAAGTGATTCTATTTTTTCCACAGGACCCGGATTAATTCCGTATAAAAGCGCCAGATATACGCTCGCTATATCTCCGAGATATATGGTTGAGAGCACTTTTGCCAGTTTTGATTTTCCTTCCACGGGTATATCTATTATTTCATTAACATTATCTTTAATGAGGTTTAGAGTTATATCAATCCGCGCCTTTATCCTTGTATTTTCATCTTCCTCCCTTAAAGCCAGGATTATGAATTTTCCGGTAATATCTTTTAACCTTTCCCAGCCCACGGTTTCATTATGATTTAATTCCGGAAATTCATTGCACCAGCAGGGGGTCTTTGAATTTTCATTTATCTCACATTTCAATCTGTAGGCAATTGCACTTAATATTCCCTCTGTTCCGTATACAATAGGAAGATTGTCCGAAATCTTTAAAGCCAGCGTTTTTGCTGGATTTTTATCGCTTGCAGTTTCTCTTGCATAGAGTACAGCTTTTTCTTTTATTAAATCCAGAGCTTCTTCTATATCCCCAGTAGGTATGCTTATTATATTTAAATCATCCAGTATAAGGTACGCGGGGGAAAATAAGTAGCCGATAGCCCCCCTGGGCTGCATTTTTGAAGGTATTTTTATTATAGTTTTCTCATTGCTTATGCATATTTTTTCCAGTTCTCCGCCTGAACAGATACCTATAACCTCGCATTCACGTTCCAGCGCCTGGTTTGTTGCAGAAATTGTCTCTTCTGTATTTCCGGAATAACTTATGGAAATAACAAGCCACCCATTTTTTATAAAGGATGGGAGATTATACCCCTTTACTATTTCAACGGGTATATCAATATCATCTTTTATCAACGCCCTAATAATGTCTCCAGCAAATCCGGACCCTCCCATACCTAAAAAAGCAATACCTTCTAAATTCTTTTCTTTTATTTTTTCCAGATCAGCTTTAGCTGCAATTTCTCTTGCATCCAGCAGCTGCTGGTAAAATTTTTCTTCTATTTCCAGCATTCCTTCCTTATCAATTTCCTTAATCTTTTGAAGATTGTCCAGAATATTCATGATATATGCCTCTCTTTGATCTTGTTTAAATGTTTTTAGTTTTAATTTTTAAATTTTCTTCTTTTAAAGGCCTTCTTTTTTAAAAAACACTGTCTATGATTTTTTTACCGAGCCCCTGAAGGTATTTTGTTTTTTCCTCACTTTCACCTTCAGTATACACTCTCACTACTGCCTCGGTTCCCGATGGCCTTATCATTATCCAGCTCCCGTCATCCATAATATACTTATAACCATCAAGTGTTACGACATCTCCGGCACCTGCATTTTTTAATATTCCGGGAATGCCCTCTTCCAGGAGAGACTTTAAATTCTCTTTCTGCTGCAGACCAATTTTATAATCAGTTCTGTCGAAAACAAAATACCCGAATTCGTTATAAATCTCATCAAGAATCTGGTTTACAGTCATGCCCAGACTGCATATTATTTCTAAAAGTTTTAAGCCCATTAATATTCCGTCTCTTTCCGGTAAAATCCCTCCTGCCCACAGGCCCCCACTTTCCTCGCCGCCTGCAATAACTCCGCCTTTTAAGATCTCTTCGGCTATATACTTGAACCCTACCGGAGTTTCCATAAGCTCCAGATTATATTTGGCGCATATTTTATCAATTATTGATGAAAGATTTATGGATTTTATAACTCTACCCTTTACTTTTTTTACACTGGCTAAATACCATAAGACTATAGCGTAAATGTGATGCGAGCTGATATAATTGCCGCCCTCCCCGAGGAGTGCGATTCTATCACCGTCACCGTCAAGGCAGATAGCCATTTTATATTTTTTATCCTTAAGAATATCCCTTGCTTCGGCAAGGTTATCTCCGATAGGTTCCGGGTTTATGCCTCCGAAAGAAGGATTCAGAATTGAATGTATTTCTGCGAGATTTTTGGGACTAAACGTTTCAAGAATATCTTTGAATATACCCTGCGCTGCGCCGTACATCGGCTCCAGCAGCAGGCCAAAATCAAAACCTCTTATAACATCCTTATTCACCTGCCCCAGAATATTCTCCCTGTAGCCGGTAAGTAAATCAACTCTCTTAACAGTACCGCCGCCTGCGCTCTTAAAGTTTAATAATTTCTCATATTTTCCTGTATTTTCAAGCACTTCATCTACTTCTTTTTCAACTTCCGTTATTATATCCATGGTGGCCGAAGCGCCAAAAGGACTTTTAATCTTATAACCATTATAATAATAAGGGTTATGACTGGCAGTAATCATTATTCCCAGATCAGCTTTTCTTTCAACTACGGCATAAGAGAGCATGGGCGTTGTAATAATCCTATCGGAAAGATGTGCCGTTATATCGTTAAGTGCAAAAATTTCTGCCGTGACTTGAGCAAATCTTTCAGAAAGAAATCTTGTATCAAATCCCAGTAATATAAAAGGTTTCTTATTACCGGGCACCTTCTTTTTAAGATAGTTACTGACCGCCTGGGACACGATTCTTACCCCTTTAAAAGTAAACTCGTCAGCTATCAGACCTCTCCAGCCGTCAGTTCCAAATTTTATAACTTTTTCTTTCATAGCACATGACTCCCCTAACAACTGATTTGTTAATTTTCATTAAATTTGCTTCTTTAGATTATTATAATCATATTCCACCATAATCTTCACCAGCTGATCGAACCCAGTTTTGGGGGTCCACCCAAGCTTTTCCTTGGCTTTAGATGAATTCCCTACCAGAAGATCCACATCGGCGGGGCGCATAAATCTTTCATCAACTCCCACATATTTTTCCCAGTCAAGATCCAGACACTGGAAAGATAGCTGGACCCATTCTTTAACAGAATGAGTCTCTCCCGTACTAATAACGTAATCTTCAGGTTTATCCTGCTGGAGCATGAGCCACATAGCCTCGATATAGTCTTCTGCATATCCCCAGTCCCTTTTCGCATCGAGATTGCCCAAGAGCAGTTCGCTGGCTAACCCCAGCTTTATCATTGCTGCGCCATGGGTCACTTTTTTTGTAACAAACTCAAGTCCCCGTCTTGGCGACTCATGATTAAAAAGTATACCGCTGCAGGCAAATATATCGTAACTTTCCCTATAATTTACAGTCATATAATGGCCGTAGACTTTTGCCACGCCGTAAGGGCTGCGCGGATAAAAAGGAGTCTTTTCATTCTGGGGAATTTCCCTTACCTTCCCAAACATTTCAGAACTGGAAGCCTGGTAAAATTTTATTTCTTTATTCATATGCCTTACTGCTTCCAGCATTCTTGTCACTCCCAATGCCGTAAATTCACCGGTTAGTACCGGCTGTTTCCAGGATGTTGGCACAAAAGACATTGCTCCAAGATTATATATCTCGTCAGGCTGTGATTCTTTTATAGCGTCAATTATTGATAATTGGTCAAGTAAATCAGCCTGGACAAATTTCAATCTGTCTTTTATATGCTCTATTCTCTCAAAATTTTCCACTGACGAACGTCTTACCATTCCGTAAATCTCATAACCCTTATCCAGTAAAAATTCAGCCAGGTAAGAGCCGTCCTGCCCGGTAATTCCTGTTATCAGTGTCTTTACCATTGCCTTTCTCTCCTCTCAAATTTTAAAAATGAATCAGTCAATTCTTTAGCTAAAAATAATCTACTTCATGGGAATAGTAGAATTTATATTAATTTTAATACCGCTTTTTAATATATTGTTTTTTCCAATCCTGCTATTATCACCCACTACAGAATAACCGTCAATAATTACATTGTCACCAATTTCCACGTTATTTGAAATTACTGATCTTCTTATAAAACAATTTTTACCGATTTTACAATTATTAAAGATAACACTTTCGGATATTTCTGCTCCTTCCGATACATAGCAGCTGTCCCCGATTACTGTAAGAGGCATTATTCTGGCGTTTTCCCCTATCTCTGTCTTCTCACCAATAACTACCGGACCGGAAATAAAATTATTCTTAAAATATTTTGTACCTTTTCCTATATAAATGCCTTCCATTGCTTCTTTGCCGGGAAATTTAAAATTTATTTTTTTATTTAAAATATCACGGTGGGCCATAAGGTATTTTTGAGGTGTCCCTACATCCAGCCAGTAAGAATCGGAGACATAACCAAAAATCCTGTAACCTTCGTCCAGAACATCGGGAAAGAGCTCTCTCTCAAAAGAATACTTTTCGCCTTTCGGTACCAGTTCCATTATATGGGGTTCTATAACATATGTCCCCGCATTAACAAGGTTGGTAACAATCTCGTCTTTATCCGGTTTTTCCAGAAATTGAATGACTTTGCATTCATCATCAACAGGCACCAGGCCGTAAGACCTGGGGTCTTTAACAGAAGTCAGGGATATAGTAATATCCGCCTTTTTTTCTATGTGGAAAGCTAACATGTCGGTTAAATCAAGTGAAGAAAGAATATCACCGTTAAATACCATAAACCTGTTATTATCCAGATATTTCTCCACATTTTTTACGCCCCCGCATGTATCCAGCGGTTCTTTTTCCTCAACGAATGTAATCTTTACTCCAAATCTGCTGCCGTTTCCAAAATAATCTTTAAAAATTTCCGGAAGATAGCCGGTAGAAAAAATTATATCTTTAATCTTATGAGATTTAAGCCATAAAATGAAATTTTCCATAAAAGGCCTGTTTACAAGCGGAAGCATGGGTTTTGGATTTAAAAAAGTAAGCGGACGCAATCTTGTCCCCTCTCCGCCTGCCAATATTACTGCTTTCATTTTTACTCACTTCTCCTACTCTTAATTTAAATCTTTAACCCAATTTTTCCTTCCAGTAATCAAGTGTATCCTCAAGCGACTGTTCAACGGAATACTCCGGGGACCATCCTGTATGAGCCTTCAATTTACCGTTATTCCCATATATTGTTTTTACATCAATTGCCCTGAACCTGCTACGGTCAATCTCCACTTTTATATTACGTTTTTTACTCAACGATATAAGTATATCAAGCAAATCTGATATTTTTCTCTTTTCCCCCGAACAGACATTATAAACCTGGCCCTTGATTCCCCTGTTTATAATATAATTGTATGCTTTCACTGCATCCCTTACGTCCAGAAAGTCCCTGCAAGACTCTACATTTCCAACCATTATCACCGGTTCCTGCATGTCTTTATCTATTAAAGCTATCTGTCTTGCAAAATCCGAAATGACAAATCTTTCCGACTGGCCGGGGCCGATGTGATTAAATGACCTGCTTATAAATACCGGTAATCTGTATGCACTGCAGTAAACAGAAGAAAAAAAATCCAGGGCTGATTTACTGATAGCATAGGGGTTCTGCGGGTAAATCCGGAAATTTTCATCAATAGCTTTGTCTTCGCTTTTAGTCTCACCGTATTCTTCTGCGGTGCACACCATAAGAACCCTGCACTGCGGGCAGAACGATTTAATGGCTTCTAAAATATTTATCCCTCCGAAAACATTTACCCTGAAAGTCTCCACGGGGTTTTCCCAGGAATAACTGACCGAACTCTGAGCAGCAAGATGGTATACCTGGTCAGGTTTAAATTTTCTTATAATACTAAAGACTTTCTCCCTGTTTGTTAAGTCAACTTCCGCAAATTCAATTTTCCGGCCATGCTTCTTATAATCATCTGAATCAAAATCTTTTAAATTTAAATCAATCCCCAAAATTTTATAATTGGCTTCTTTACTTTCATCTTTAGTCAGATATGAAGTAAGATGTTTTCCAACAAAGCCTGCAATGCCGGTTATTAAAATTTTCAAAAGCATAATCTCCTCTTTACAAATTTATTTAAGTTTTAGTGATTATTTTATTATAAATCTTTAAAATAAAAAAATTTAAAATTAATTGGATGTTTTAAATACCTAAAAATTTTGTGTTTTTTCCCTTGAAAAAAAGCTCTTTATTACAGCAATGCATAACCTGAACCCAAGAATTAGCACCAGCAGGGGTATAAGGATGATTCTCCAGTTTTTTCTGTAGTTTTTCCAGAAAAAATAAAAAACACTTCTCTGCATCCTGAAACTTGATTTTATTTTCCGGGCACGGCCGCTCCCCGCACTTCCTCCAATATGGTGCATGGCCCCGGCCTGCGGGCAGTAATATACCGCCCAGTTTTTTTGCCACATCCTGTAGCATATATCTACATCCTCAACATACATAAAATATTTTTCATCAAGGATTCCGGTATCTTCCAGAGCTTTTCTTCTTATAATCATGCAGGACCCCGAAACCCAGTCCACCCTGGAAGGATTATCTCTTGAAATGCCGGCAAGCTTGTACTTTTTTGAAAAGGGGTTGTTTGGGAAAACATCACCCAGTATGGTATGGGCGGCGGCATTGAATATGGAAGGAAACCTTCTGCACGACAGCTGAATGGTCCCATCGCTGTTAATTATCTTTGGCCCCGCTATTCCAGCATCGGGATTTTTTTCCATAAATTCTACAAGGTTATCCAGTGATTTTTTATAAACCCTGCAGTCACTATTTATAAGGAGAATATATTTTGAGCTAGATTTTTCTATGGCTCTGTTATTTGCCGCGGCAAATCCGATATTTCTGCTATTTAATATCAGGGTCACTTCCGGATAATTTTTACTCACAAACCCGGCAGTACCGTCACCGGAGGCATTGTCGACAACTATAATTTCATATGCCACTCCAGGAAGATTTTCTAAAATAGAGCGCAGGCACTCCTTTAAAAAATTTAAACTATTGTAAGTTACTATACTTACTACTAAATCTTTAATCTCTTTATTTTTATTTTTATTAAAATCTGTCATTATCTTTTTGTAAAACAGGTTTTAGGCTTAATGGACTTCCGCAATTCATTTTAAATCCCAATTTATTAATTAATCAATAGGTATTATTATAAATATATTTTATTTATAGGGGAATATCACTATTTTAATATGCTGCTTACTCCTGAGGTGAAATATCCCACTTTCTTAATACCCTCCTTAAAGTCGCGAGCTTCAAGGATAAGGGATAATATCTTACTGCCTATAATAACTCCGTCACAATAATCTTTAACCTTCATTACCTGTTCCTTGTTTGATAATCCAAAACCCAGCGCCAGCGGTAATTTGGTTATCTTTTTTAAATCCTTTAAAAATCTTATAATTTCGGGATTTATACTGTTCCTGATACCGGTTACCCCTTTTACCGAGACACAGTATATGAATCCCCTGCTTTTTTCAGCGACAACTTTGAGTCTTTCTTTACCGGAAGTCAGGGAAGCAAACATAATATTATCGATATTTGTTCCGTTAAAATAATTTTTATAAATATCAAATTCCTCCGGCGGTAAATCGGGAATTATCACACCGTTTACTCCTGAATTTTCGGCATTTTTTAAAAATTTTTCCACTCCGTAATGGTAAACGGTATTAAAATAGGTCATTATCGCAATGGGCGTACTGCTTTTTTCCCTTATCCTGGCAATAGACTGAAAAACAATATCGGTATTTACCCCATTTTCAAGAGCAATCTTTGAAGTAGCCTGGATAACCGGCCCGTCTGCCAGCGGGTCTGAAAATGGGACCCCCACTTCAATTATATCTGCCTTATTTTCATCCAGGATTTTAAATAACTCAAAGAAACCTTTCCTGCTCGGAAAACCGCAGGTTATAAACGGGATAAAAGCTTTCTGGTCCTTTTTCTGTAAACCTTTAAATACTTTTTCTATTATGCTGTCTTTATTTTTATTCATAATACACCTGAATATAACCAGTAATATCCGGAAATATTCCAGATTTTCCTTTTTTTAATATTTTCCGATATTTATTTATTTTCAATATCCTTATCTCCGCGGCCGGATAAATTTACTACTATTACTTTATCTTTGCTTAAACCTGCGGCCATTTTTACCGCATAAGCCAGTGCATGTGAACTTTCATAAGCAGGAATTATCCCCTCGCACAGTGATAATATTTTAAATGCATCCAGGGCTTCACTGTCAGTAGCATATTCATATTTAACTATACCTTTTTCTTTTAAATATGCATGTTCGGGGCCCACGCCGGGATAATCGAGACCTGCCGATACGGAATATGCTTCTTCTATCTGTCCATAATTATCCTGCAGCACATAGCTAAAAGCGCCGTGAAATATGCCTTTTCCACCATAACCGAGTGTAGCTCCGTGTTTTTTGCTTTTAATTCCCTTTCCTCCGGCTTCCACTCCTATAAGTTTTACGGTATTATAATTTTTTAAAAATGGATAAAATATCCCTATAGAATTACTTCCGCCGCCCACACAGGCCACTATATAATCAGGAAGCCTGCCTATGGCATCCAGTATCTGCTTTTTTGTTTCCCTGCCTATGACTATCTGAAAATCCCTGACCATTGTAGGATAAGGATGTGGTCCCACTACCGAACCCAGAACATAGAAGGTATCATCCACCCTTGATACCCAGTAACGGAGAGCTTCATTAACGGCATCTTTTAATGTCCTGCTTCCGGAAGTAACTTCAACCACCTCTGCTCCCATAAGTTTCATTCTGTATACATTGGAAGATTGCCTCTTTATATCCTTACTCCCCATAAAGACCTTACAGCCCATATTAAACAATGCAGCAGCAGCGGCAGTTGCGACTCCATGCTGGCCGGCACCGGTTTCCGCAATTATAAATCTCTTACCCATGTTCCTGGCAAGGAGCGCCTGGCCTATTGTGTTATTAATTTTATGGGCTCCGAGATGGCAGAGGTCTTCTCTTTTTAAGTATATCCTTGCTCCACCTGATTTTTGTGAAAGTCTTTCCGCATAATATAGAGGCGTTGGTCTTCCGACATAATTTTTTAAATAATACGATAACTCATCCTGGAAGCTTTTATCTTTTTTATACATAAAATAATTTTTTTCAAGTTCCTTTAAGGCATTTATCAGTATTTCCGGCACATACATGCCGCCAAATCCACCAAAGTAGCCATCTCTTGAGCTGCTTCTAAAACTCCGGCTCTTTTCCCCTTTGAAAACCTTAACCGGTTATTTTATGTTTTTTATAATTTCTTTATTTTTTATATTCTTATTTTTCTTATTCTCTTTCATTTAAATAAAACGCCCTTAAAAAATAATTTATTTTAAAATTTGTCTTACATAATAAGCTTACATAATAATCTATAACAGCTTATTATCCCACAACTATAATCTTACAGCATTGACAAACCGCCTGACCTTATCCGGGTCCTTTTTCCCGGGGCAGATTTCCAGCCGTGATGAGGCATCCACTCCAAAAGGTTTTACAATATCTATAGCCTGCTTTACATTTTCACTATCAAGGCCGCCTGATAAAATAACAGGGATTCCAATGCTAAAATATTTTATAATATCCCAGTTAAAAGTATCTCCAGTTCCCCCGTAGGCTCCTTCTCTGTAACTGTCAAATAAAATAAAATCTACATACCCCTTAAAGCTCTCTATTTCCTGATAGATTTTAGCTTTACCGGCACTGCGATAAGGAATTTCTTTTTTTTTTATTCTTATGGATTTTATGATTTTTAGCCCTCCGGATTTTTCCTTTAATTTTTTTAAATAATTTTTGTCTTCATCTCCCGAAAGCTGTACATAATCCAGCCCGAGACTTTTAGAGTATTTAAGGACATCTTTAGTCTTTTCATTTACAAATACTCCCGCCGCCGGAATCATGTTTTCTTCACTACGCAGTGCCTTAATTATTCTCCCAGCTTTATCTATTTCAATTCTCCTGGGGCTGCTGGTAGAAAGCACAAATCCTATTGAATCCACCTTTAGCCCGGAAGCCATCCTTGCATCTTCCAGATTTGTGATCCCGCATATTTTTATCCACACCATAATATCAATCCCGGTTTGTATAGTTTCAAATATAATTAAATGCTAAAACGCATCCGCCCTGCGTAGTTTTTCTCTTTAGAGCAGGTTTTCATTTTTTAGTTCCAATTCCATATCACTTAAAGTTTTTCCCAGCCTGTCACTTTCCATAAAATACTCTCCTATTAAAAAAGTACTTATTCCGTTTAAAAACAAATCTTTAATATACCTGACATTTTTAATACCGCTCTCACAAATGATAATTTTACCGGAAAGCTCCCTGCTCCTGGCATAATGTAAGAAATCGTAAATCAATTTTTCATTAACACTCATATCTTTAAGGTTACGGTTATTCACACCTATAATCGTGGCTCCAGTATCCAGTGCCTTCTTAAGTTCTTCTGTTGAATGCACCTCAACAAGTACATCCAGCCCGAGGCTGCATGCAAGATTATAGAGCCTTTTTAATTTATTAAGGCCAAGAAGCGAGCATATAAGTAAAATACAATCCGCCCCGAGAGCCGCACTCTCGTAAACCAGAGTCTCATTAAAAATAAAATCCTTTCTCAAAACAGGGAGTTCTGTTTTATCCTTCACAGTTTTTATGTTCTCCGGTTTCCCCCCGAAGTATAAAGGTTCGGTAAGAACAGAGATCCCGCTTATAAAGCTTCTGAACCTGTCGTAAATTAAAGCCGTTTTTTCTATATCAAGCCCACTGTTAATAACCCCTCTTGAAGGAGAAGCTTTTTTTATTTCGGCAATAATGTTTACTTTCCCTTTTTTAATATTTTCTAAAAAATGCCCTTTCTTTTTTTCCTGCATTACTGCGGAATGACCCCCCAGAAGGGGCATCCCTTTATAATTTTCTTTTAATCCTGCTGTTTCCTTCTTTTTTGCAAGCAAAATTTCTTTTAAATATTTCAAAATTATTCCCTGCCTTTTGGATTTATCTGCTGTCTAATTTTATTTTAATTTTTTTATTATCCGGTCTTTCCATCTATCCAGCCTTTTCATTGGTAAATACGATCAAATCCGTTAATTTATTATATGCTCTTCCGCTTTCAATGGAAAAGATGGCAAGTTCCAGAGCTTCCTTTAAGGTGTCTGCTTTTTTCCCTGAGACAATTGCTGCGGCGGCATTAATGACAGCAGAATCCCTTTTCGGACCTTTTTGTCTTCCTGTAAGAATATCAATCAGGATTTTTGCATTTTCTTTTGAATCCCCGCCTGTCAGGTCAGAAATAGCTGATTTTTTAAAGCCCAGTTCTGCGGGGTCAAAAATATATTTTGTTATCCTTCCGTCTTTTAATTCCGCTACCAGGCTCCTACCTGAAACAGAGAACTCATCGAGCCCTTCTTCACCACTAACAACAAACGCCCTCTCCACACCCAGGTTTTTTAATGCACCCGAGATAATATCAATCAGTTTTTCATCAAACACTCCAAGAACGCGGCCGTTTGCAAATGCGGGGTTAGTAATGGGTCCGAGAATATTAAAGACAGTTCTTATACCCATATCTTTCCTTGCTTTGGCTACATATTTCATAGCCATGTGCGCTTTGGGGGCAAAAATAAAACCTATCCCGATACTATCCAGGCACTCGGAGACATCGCTGCATTCAAGATTTATGTTCACCCCGAGTTCTTCGAGGACATCTGCGCTCCCGCTCCTGCTCGAGACGCTTCTGTTACCGTGTTTTGCAATCTTCACGCCCGCACCTGCCGCTATAAATGCAGCAGTGGTGGAAATATTAAAAGTATATAATCCGTCACCTCCCGTTCCGCAAGTATCCACAAGGTCCGGGTATCTGCTTTTTACTTTTACAGCTTTATCCAGCATAGCCCTGGAAAAACCGCTTATTTCGTCAGCTGTTTCCCCTTTCATTTTCAGCGCGGCAAGGAAAGCTGCTATCTGGCAGTCATTCGCTTTTCCCTCCATTATAAATTCCATTGCTTTGTATGCTTCGCCCTGGCTTAAATTCTTTCCGTTTAGAACTGTCTCTAAAAAAGTTTTCATATTATAAATCTCCTTTTATTATCATTTAAAAATTATCTAAAAAAAATACTCTTTATTTTAATTTATTTAAACAATCCTATAGCTTTAAAAACTGCGGCCGCCTTGTTTAAAGTCTCATTATATTCATTTTCAGGTTCGGAATCATACACTATCCCCGCACCTGCCTGGACATAGGCCTTATTATCCTTAATAAAAGCTGTTCTTATAATGATACATGTGTCAAGGTTACCGTCATACCCGAAATAACCCACGGCCCCTCCGTATGGTCCCCGCCTGTCAGGTTCCAGTTCGCTTATAATCTGCATCGCCCTTATTTTCGGAGCGCCGGATAACGTCCCTGCCGGAAAAACACTTTTTAATGCATCGTATATTGAATTGCCCTTATCAAGGGTCCCGCTGACTCTGGACACAAGATGCATTACATGTGAATATTTCTCTACACTCATATATTTTACAACTTTCACACTATTATATTTACATATCCTGCCCAGGTCATTTCTGGCAAGATCAACAAGCATATTGTGCTCGGCTTTTTCTTTTTTATCATTAAGAAGGTCGTTTGTAAGAGCCCTGTCCTCGCTGGCATTCAACCCTCTTTTTCTTGTTCCCGCGATAGGGCAGGTCAGTATTTTTCGGCCGTTAATCTTGATTAAAGGTTCGGGGGAAGCTCCCGCAATTTTAAAATCATCAAAATCAAAGTAGTACATGTATGGTGATGGATTTATGGTCCTTAAGCCCCGATAGATCCCGAAGGAACTTGAAAATCTATCGGTACAAAATCGCTGCGATAAAACTATCTGAAAAGCATCTCCTCCGGTAATATATTTTTTTGCCCTTTTTACTCCTTCAATAAATTTCTCCTTCTCAAAATTAGAATTTAATTGCAGATTTTTTATAGAATCATCAATAGCCCTGGAATTAAAGCTGTTTTTAAAATCATTCCGGTTATTTTGTGTGATTTTTCCTTCCAGATCCTCGATTTCTTTAATGGAGATATCATATGCCTTTCCGGCTGAAACTTTGTTTTCTATCTTAACAGTAGAAATTACTTTTACACGGTTAAGAAGATGGTCAAAAACAACCACCAGGTCGGTAAGATACAGCATGATTTCGGGGATAGACAATTCCTTTTCCGGTAAGGGGATCCTGTCAAAGTACTTAACAAGGTCATAGCCTAAATAACCCACAGCTCCTCCTACAAAATGGCCGAGTTCGGGATTCTTATAAAGATGGTAACTTTTTAAGATTTTCTCCAGCTCATTAAGAGGCTCTTTAGTTTTTGTTTCGTATACTTTTTCACTGCCTTTGCTTAAAGAAAAAATACCGTTATTAAATCTTATCAGATTATCACATCCGATTCCGATAAAAGAGTACCTTGATAAATTTTTTATTCCTTCAATGCTTTCCAGTAAAAATCCTTTCTTTCCCAGGCCTACAGTTTTTATAAATAAGGATGCCGGAGTCTCTGTATCAACGGCATATTCTTTATACACAGGAATCAAGTTATAATTTCGAGCTATCACCATATATTCACTTTTAGATGGGTAAAACATATTTTTATACTTTTTTTAAATTTTTAATTTGTTAATATAATTTACTCTTTTGCATAATTAAATTATGGTTAGACCTTGTCTGGAATAAAAAAAAGATCTCCCAGAGAATTTTATTGCCCGGCATGCAGCGGGATATTTTTAGGATTTTATTTTATTAAAGTTATTTGCTGGATTTATGAATAAATAAGAAAATAAAAAAGATTTTTAATAAAAATAAAAATTCCCACCGGCCAGGCTTAGATGCTTTGCCAGCAGGAATTGTCTTTCAGCCAGAGGATCATGCTGATTAGCTTTTTTGTATAACTGCATTTTTCTTTTTTATTTCTCATTATTTAATCTTGTAATATGCTGTGTTATTAAAGTTTTTCTATAATATCATAATTATTTACCAAGTCAACTTTAAATAACTCCGGATGTGATTACTAAGTAATATTTCTACTAAAAACCAGCGTAAGATAATAAAATAGCACATGCTCTTTAAGTTAAGGACATGTGCTATTTTTACCAATGATTAAGTAAGTCTTTCTTATTTCTTATGATTTTTTTCCTTCTCTGCAGCATCAATCATTTTTTTAGCAATTCTTAGTTCGGTTTTTCTTCTCGTTTCCTCAGTATAAACTCTGATTTCTGCTACCAATCTATTATACCTTGTAATAAATATGGTATCGCCTAAATTCTCCGTTAAATACTTTGTAAGATTGACTCTTAATTCATTGGTATCAATTCTTTTTACTTCATCATCGTATGCCATTTTTTACTCCTTAAATATTTTAACTTAATCCATATACTATCCTGATTTTAATTCTTTAAAATACACCTTACAGCAATTCTCATTATTATCTCATATTTATTTAATAATTTCCATAATAAAATTATTAAATTATATATTTTAAATTATATTATAAAACAAGTTCAAAAATATTTAAACACTTTTTTGAAAATTATATTTTATTTTTATAATAATTTATAGTTTTATAATACTTCTAACCAGCCCGTAAATATAGCCGCACATTTTTGAAAGATCGATTTGCAGGAGTAATAGGAGTATAATAAGAATAGATGGAAATTTTTCCTTCCCGGTAAAGCTACATTTTCCACCGCTTTTAAAAACTCTTACTAGCCTCTTATATGATTTAAAAACATAGATTATAAAAAGAGGGACAAGAGCAAACAGTACCAATTTACTTGAGTAAAATGCAAGCAGTAAAATTGCTATAAGTATTAAAAATGCAGTAAACCTCGCGAGGTGGCGGTATATATACATCCTGCCGTCTGCATCACCTCTTGCATATCTAAAAAATTGCCGGGATATTTGAGCAGTATTTTCCCTCATTTTCCAGTACACAACAGCATCAGGATTAAATCTTATGCTGTAACCAGCACCCTTTATATTAAAATCAAATTTCATATCCTCCCCGTAATCCATATTTTCAGGATAGCCGCCGGCCCCGGCCCATACTTTCTTTCTAAAACTTATATTTCTGGAGGAAGGCATATATCTTTCACTTTTTATTTCTTCTTCTAACGGCATGATGCAGACAGCAAGGCATTTTTGTAAAAGATTTCTGCAGTATGGCATATTCAAGCCTCCCACAACATTACATGAATTATCATCATAAAAACGGCTGATCTCCAGCATCCAGTTTTTATCAAGGATACAGCCTGCATCACTTACACAGATAATCCTGCCTGATGAATTTGATATTGCTTCATTTCTTCCCTGCGAAATATTTGCCCCGCTTTTTTTGATTATCCTGACATTAATAGCTCCGGCCCCATCTCCACTGTTTCCAATTATGGTTTTTATGTCATTCTCATTATCATTGCCTTCTGATGCTTCTCCCAATTCATTTTTATCCCGCGGTGCTTCTATCTTAAAAAATTCTGCTATTTTATTAAAAGTACGGTCCTTTGAGCCGCCGTCAACTATAATTATTTCCCCGGGCAGACAAGTTTGCTCCATTAAACTCCCGAGAAATTCAGTAATGTCCCCTTCTTCATTGCAAACAGTGGTTATAAAGCTTACATCCGTAAGGACTTTTCTTTTAATGCTATTTTTAATATTGTTTCCTTTCATGCCCTTAAATTTTTGTAATACAATCCAAAAACTTTAATATAAGAGGCCAGCCTGGTTTTATTTTTACTTCCGGGCCTAAATATAGATAAAATCATAAAAACAAATATCCTGTTTAAAACTCCGGCCAGGTAAAGCAAGCTCAGTGCCATCGCGTATGCGCGCGAATAATTTTTTTTAAAATATAACCTTCTGCTTTTCCAGATTCCGGCCTCTCTTACAGCCGGGTCTTTTGATGCTATACCGCTGTCGGAATGTTCTATCACGAAACCGGGAAAATAGTAGTTTGTAAAATTCATTTTATGCAATTTTAGGCAGAGGTCCGCGTCCTCGCTGTACATAAAATAATCCTCATCAAACATACCTGCCTTTAAAAAATAATCCTTTCTTATAAACATAAATGACCCTGTGAGCCAGTCTACTTCCCTTGTGCTTCTATGGTCCCACCAGCTCAGGAAATAAGAACCGAAAATACGGCTTTTTTTAAATATCCTGTGCAGGAAATAGCTCTCGTAAAACTGCCTTGCCAGTGTGGGAAAAGATCTGGGACTTAACTGAAGTGTCCCGTCTGTATTTAATATTTTTGCCCCGGCAACTCCTATTTTTCCGCTTTTATCTTTATTGTCTTTTCCGCCATTATCTTTTTCACCATTATCTTTTTCAGTGTAAAAATCAATCAAATCTTCCAATCTTCCGCTTATAATTCTTGTATCAGGATTCAAAAATAAAAGATACCGCCCCCATGCTTCAAGAGCTCCGATATTTGATGCCCGGGAGAAACCAAGGTTGCTACTATTCGTAATTAAGCGGAATCTGCCGTTTCTTTTATTCTTTTCTTTTAGATATTCAACACTTCCATCACCAGAATTATTATCAACTATCAGTACCTCACAATCTACCCCGCTTTCATTTATAGGCCCTTCAATACTTTTAATGCAGCCCTTAATAAAATCAAGGCTGTTATAATTTACAATTATGATACTGATATCCAATTGCTACCCCGGTTACTAATCTTTTAACTAATCATTCATAACTTCATTGACTATCGATATTAAATTTTCTTCAAATTTAATATTTGAAAACCTGCTGCAGCTTGCAACTGCATTATTCCTTATTCCTTCTACGTCCACTTTTCCATCTATTATATCCAGCGTAATATCTTTTAGCTCCTTCCTGCTGTTAAAAAGGAACCCATCATAACCATTCTTTATAATCTCCTTCTGCCCCCCCTTATTTATAACCACAGGAATGCACCCGGCTGCCATTGCCTCGACTGTCGTAATCCCGAAATGTTCGAATTTTTCAGGATGTACTTTCTCGTCCTCACCCATCCCGGAGGCATGCCAGAAAATAAGCGATCTTGTAAAAATCCCCACAAGCTTCTCCCATTCAACATTTGTTATTACTTTTACCGGATAATTTTTACCTGCAGCCATAACTTTTTCAACATATTCCAGATGATCAGGCCTGCTTTCAACACCGCCAACAAGATACAGGGCATAGCCCCGCATTTTTTCCGGATACCGGTCCACTAACTCCTTAAAAACTTCTACCAGCTCAAGCTGCTTTTTATTATGGTGTTCAGGGAAAAACCTGCCGGCGCATAAAATAATCTTATCCTTCTTTTCCACTTTAAAACTATCAATATCTACCGGGGGGAATAGAATAACACTTTCTTTATTCCATAATTTTTTTACCCAATTTCTGGAATATTCTGAGATAGCAATTATCCTGTTATAAGTCTCAAGGAATGTTAAATCCCGGGGGAAAGTCAGCAGAAATAAGGGGATATACCCTAAAATCTTTAGGGCCGCTTTCTTGAAACAGTTTATTTTTCTCCGGTCATAGATAACAGCTCCAAGTTTCCTGGAATCCCTGGAATTTTTATCAATCTCTGCGGGTATAAAAGTATCGGATGATATTAAAATCAGCGTGGAGTCTTCTGCTGAACCCAGGGGAATCTCAATAGTTTTATTACTTCCTTTTTTTAATTTAATATCTTCGTTGTATAAGAGCCTGTTATTCTCCTTTTCCCCGTCAAATGCCCTGATGTTTACTTTCATTAAATTTAAAGGGCTTGTCCCGGGATTTTTTAAA
>CAZLME010000001.1:0-21381 GCA_964560595.1 uncultured Actinomycetota bacterium | reverse complement strand
TTTACTTTTAATACCGCCCTGCCGCTGCTCCAGCTGCCCCTCCTCAGCAAAAACCTTTTCGGTTCATACAAACCTTCCTCTACTTCTATTTCATCAAAGCCTCTTCCCAACCTATATGCCATTTTGTATAGCCATACTGCCGGCAGTCTAAAGAAAACCATAAGAAATTTATGGATAAACCCAAAATCCACATTAAAAGGAGTGGGGAAATAGCATAAATATATATTTTTAGAGGCGTATGCCGGAAGCGAACTTAAATATGTAGCATTTATGAACAGGTCATATTTTCTCGTAATCTTTACAGTATAATCTTCCGATATAAAAGGAAATATCTTCAGGTTCACTCTGCGTAAATCCAGATTGAGCTTCCGGGAGACATCATCAAGGTCAGCAAATATATCGGTCATAAGGTCTACTTCATAATCCTTCTTTTCAGACAGGATTTCCGCAATTTTGCAGCTGTACCTTTCCCCGCCCCCGGCAGTCGACAGATATCTATCATAAATAGCAATCTTTTTCATAAATACCCGCTAAAAATCCCTCATCCAGCTTTTTATAATTTTATCCTGTATCTTACAGTTAGTTCTTATTTTAATTCTTTTTATTAAATTTTTAGGTATTATATAAAAAAGTTCAAAGAAAACTCTGATTCTTATGGGTATGTCAACTCTTGTCTGTTTCTTCCCTTTTAGCAAACCGGCCAGGTAATATAAAATATTAATCATGCTTGAAAAAACAAATGACAGATAACTCCTGATAAATAGAAGCGGCCAACCGCATTTAAAAATCATAAGCAGCCTGTTTCTCACCACGTAATAGGTAAAATCATAGGACCATTCCTTACCTGTTCCGCAGTGAAAATGCCTCACAACAGATTCAGGGGTAAAGAAATTTTTCCAGCCGGCAAGCCTTGATCTCCAGAAAAAATCAACATCCTCGTAGTATGTAAAAAAGCTTCCATCAAAACAGCCTGCATCTTCCAGCATTTTTCTATCCAGCATAAAGCTGCTCCCCGAAAGGCCGAAGACTTCTTCGACACGGTTATATTGACCGTAATCAAAACTTTCAAAGCCTCTGTCTCTGCTGTAAAAGGATTTATTTATCTTGATACCGCAGCTATTGATAATATCCCTGCAATAGGAAAATAATCTTTTCGGGATTTTTATCTTTACCGTTTTTAATTTTCCTGACAGTTCAATATCTTCCAGTATCTCTTCCCCTGCCACTACCCGCAAATTATTTGGTGAAATATATGAAGATGCCTTAAATTGTATTTCAAGGTCCCTTTCAGTGTCTGCCACGGGTATAGCCAGGATAGCATTATCCTGCGTCCAGCGATAAGTTTCCCCTCTGTCATCAGATTCTGCAGGATAAAATCCTTCCGGATATTTAATATCCAGGTTTAAGGCATTGTTGTAAACACTGTTATTTCTGCCATCACTGGTAATTACATTATATATCTTGACTCCCAGCCTCCTGAAGTTTCTGCTGTTCTTGCCTTCCCCGTGAATGATACTTGCAGCAATCAGCTGGAGAGGGAGATATGCGTAATAAAATAAAACTTTGGAGCCCACAGCTCCTATTTTCAAATCATCGGTTGATTGCCTGAAAATAGACAGCATTTCGGATAGCCAATCTTTTTCAACCATGCAATCATTATTTATAAGAGCTATATATCTTCCCTTTGCATGTTTGAATCCCTCATTATTCCCTCCTGCGTAACCTCTGTTTTCTTTAAGCGAGAATACTTCTACCCGGGGAAACTCTTTTTCCACAAACCTGACAGAACCATCGGTAGAATTATTATCCACCATTATTATCTGGATTTTTCTAGAAGGATAATCAAGTTCAAGTATGGAATTAAAAAGGTTGCTTAGAAATATTTTACCGTTAAAATTCACTGTGATAATTGATATTAAAGGATCATCATCCTGAACCAATAGAAAATCACCTTACCCTCATCCCGGATATCATCCTCTGGAAATTACAATCACTCCAATGGTAACTATATATGCAGAAACTTAATAAAATAAGCAGTATAAAAATAGAACCGCCTGAACTCAATTCATTGCTCCTTTAATCATATTTTAAGCAAACTCTTAATCCACTATTAAAAAAATCCGTATCTAAAGCCTACATTTTTTTAGCCAGATAATATTTATTGGATACCATAAAGCCCAGTAATCTGTCAATGTTTTCAAAATCCCTTAGCAGTACTTCCAGTTTCTGGTCAATATCTATTACCAGTCCCGATTCATTTTTAGGCTTAAAATCACCTAAAATCCTCCTTAAGCTGCTGACATCATATCCAAGGCTTTTAATTTCCTCATAGAGAGTCCTAAATATATTAAAGTATATCAGAAGAAGCCTCTCACGGTTCTTACGATTTAACTCATTTATTTCCCTGTTTATCTGAACCTGAATATTATTATTAACAGCTTTAATTGACTCATTGTAGCTTTTCCTTAAATTCTCAAAATACATACTGGTAAGAAGATACATATATCTTCTTAATTTCCCTTTTACGGTTTTATCCCCGGTAAGCTCTTCTGAATCTAAAATATCCAGCCTGCTTAGAAGCTGTAAATCCTCGAAATCATCCCTGTCTAATTTTATTTCAAAAAGCTCAAATAATTCATTCTCCCCATAAATATCATTAAATTCATTTATACCGTTATATTTGGAGCTGTATTCAAGTTTATCAGAAATCCCTTTTTCAATAATTTTAAAACCGGCATTCTTCAGTATAAACTCAATCGTGAAGTCGTCAATTCTGTCACTGGTTTTATTTTTCTTAATACCTTCTCCCAGAAGTGCATGAAGTCCTCTTTTTTCGGGAATAGAGAAAAAAAGCAGACCATCTTTTTTTAATTTTGAGGATAATACATTGGTGATATCATGAAAAAACTTTGGTGTGATATTAAAAAAAGCGTTATTTGCAATAATACCGTCAAACTTTGTTCTCTCTGTTATCCTGGATTTTAAAATCCCAACCTCATCCAGGCTGGCACCCTCATTCTCGGGAGCAGCAAAATCATCGTCCACTTCCAGGTAGAATATTTTACCCACATCTTTTTTGTCTATAATTTTCTCATCTCTGTATTTTTTAGAAGTTATTTTCAAAACACTGGCACAGCCTTCAAAGTTGTTTTTTATAATCCTGGATATCTTGCTGTTCTGTAAATCTATCAGTTCAATAATCTTTCTTTTATCAAATGAATAATATGAACCAATACAATATTTAACTAAAGGTTTTGTCACATTTTCCCAGTAAAATCTCGGGGCAATTTTATTTAAATTCTTGCTATAAATTTCTCTCAGGCTCTTATTTGTTAATATACTTTCTATGACCCTTGAAAGCTGATGCGTATTATCATATTTAACCACTTCGCCTATATTTTCATTTTTAACCATTCTCGCAATTGAATCCCCTTCGGTAGTTATTATGGGAAGCATCGACCATATATAATCCATAACCCTGGTCCTATAGGAAAATTCAGTCTCTATTTTTTCACTGTGAATTGATAATCCCACATCAGAGTCCAGCAGGAAAGTCCGCCTTAGGTTATAAGGAGTCCATTCATTAAAGAATACATTCGTGCCGTATAAATCCAGTTCTTTAGCCAGATTTATTGCCTCTATGCACTTTTTCATTTCGGGAAGTTTGGGGTCCGGATGTTTTACCCCCATGAATACCATTTTTATATTTTTCCTGCTTCTTGTAATTTCCCAAATTGCCTTTATCGCCGTAATGGGATCCAGCCAGTTCCAGATTCCTCCTCCCCATAAGACTACCATGTCTTCTTCTTTGATTTCAGGTATAACATCTCTGAGGGATAGACTTGAACGCGCAGGAGGCTCGGATGGTATTCCGAAAGGTACTACATCTATAAGTTTTTTTAAGGTATTATCAGAGTCGTAATTATACGGATTTAATCTACCCACAGCACTCAACATTCCAATCCAGTAATCTCTTTGTTTTTCGCTTGCACAAATAAAAAAATCACCAATTGTAAGCTGGAGCTTTAATATATTTATATTATTTTTATCAATCCTGATTCTTTCTATCATATCATTATCCCTGAACATCTCCAGGCTTTCTAAATTGAATGGATTGTAAAGATCTACAATAATTTTTCCCCTGAAATTCCTCAGGAAAGGAAAATAGTAGAGAATATGGCCCTGAATCAATATAATGTCTGAATTCTCAACACTTTTCTGTAAGGTTTTATAGTTATTTATTTTATACTGTCTGGTTTTAAATCCTTCAGTATCAATATCTATTTTATTCGGTGTAAGAAGAGTGACATCCAGGTAATCTGATAGAATCTTTGCAAATTCATAGAATCTTATACCTGGCCCTGCCATATTTTTACCGATAATATCATAACTTATTATAGATATTCTTGATTGACTTTTTTTACTTGATTCATCATTTTTTATCTCCATTATTTCTCCTCTAAAAATAAAAATTCATCTAATTTTTACCGGCATTAAGTTTTTTAAACATTTTAATTATATCTAAGTTTAAATCATTTTACTCTAAATTATTTAAGATTAAATGATTTTTTAATTTTATTATCAAATTACAGGGTAAAAATATAAAATTTATAAAATAAGCATAAAAAAGAGATAAAAACTGGTCGCGTGTCACTTTGTTTTTTAACCATAGCATTTCAGCTTTAGAGAACTTCTTAAAAAAATCCACGAATCCGAGATTAATTACCGCGCACCTTACTCTGTTTTTATGATAAAACTTATAAAAATTTCTGCTGAATTTTTCCACAGACGCGCCTTCAAAATGCTTTGCGATAGAATCAGGGTTTACCGTGATTTTTCTTCCAATTTTTTTAAGTTTGAGGCAATAATCAAGCTCTTCAAAATATACGGGCCGGTATCCTGTATCAAACCCGTTCATTTTTTTAAACAACTTAAAGTCTGCCACAAAAAACGCTCCCGTAATATAATCCACATCTTTTATCTTTTCAGCCAGATTGGGTTTACTATCTCCAACTTTTTCTTGTTTTAATTCCTTTTTTAAATCAGAATAGTTTTTACCAAAACCAATATGATAAGTAATAAAATTATCACTGATTTTTCCACCCAGATGCTGGATAGTGCCCCCCTCATAATCGAGGATAAGCCCTCCAGCAGCTCCGATTTTAACCGGTACAGATTCTTTTTCATTTACTGTATTAAAAGTTGAAATTATTTTTTTTAGAGCATCTCTATTTAAGTATATATCCGGATTCAATAACACTAAAAATTCGAGATGCTCTTCTATGTCCTTTTTCTTCTCTGCTGCAAAATTAAATACTGCATAATTTACTGCCGCTGCAAACCCGATATTATTCTTAAGAACAATCAGTTTAAAATTATGAGTGGTTATTTCAGGATACATATTCCTGAACTCCCTGATTTTTGCAACAGTGCCGTCACCAGAAGCATTATCGATTATAACCAGGAACCAGTCCTTATAGTTCTGCGCAATTATCGAGCGGAGGCATTTTTCAATAAAATCCTCGCTGTTATAAGTTACTATTACTATCAAGCTTTTAATACTCATATTATCCATAACACAGATCTGCATATATTAAAAAGTAGAAACAGGAATTGTTTATTTTTATTTAACCGGATATTTTTCTCTTTATAATTTTTAAATATGTGTAAACTCTATACGCAAAACCTCTTTTTACAATACTTTCAAGCTCCGATATCCACCTGTCTCTCTCTTCTATCATTTTATTCTGGGAAGAGGTTATCTGCTCCAGATTATTAAGGGCTTCTTCCCTGCTTAGAAGTAATTTTCTTTCTTTTTTCCTGTCCGGAGAAAAGCAAGGTTTTTCTACCCATTCCTGCAGCTGGACTGTAGTTTTATCAAAATTAAAACTAGCCAGCGCATATTCTTTCCCTGAACCTGCGGTTTTTGCCACCTCGTCCCTGTGTCCGGCCAGATAAATCAATTTCTCGCTTAAATCTTTATAATCACGAGGTTTGAACGTATAGCCAATCTTTTCTTTTCTCATGATATCGGTCAGCTCGCATACATTTGAAGACAGCACACATAATCCCGCCCTGAACCAGTCCAGGATACGGTTCTTGCTGCCCAATCTTACCTCATAGATATCTTTATCAACGTTTATGCCAACATCTGCTTCAAGGTAATAATTTGGCACATCTTCTCCCGGTACCCAGCCTTTCATTATAAATCTATCTTTATAGAAGCTTTCGTTTATCATGGAAAGGAAATATGGATAAGTTTTCAAGTCCTGTTCGGGAATCCCGCCCCCGGTAGATACAAATTTAATCCTCGGATTTTTTTCCATTGCAGACACAAGCCCTCTGAATAAAGTATCAACATCAGCCCAGGTGTTATATCCCCCTGTCCATAGTATTATAAAATCTTCATTCTTTATACCGTATTTCCCTCTAATAACATTTTTAGTATGCCTGTACCCGTCCACAGGAATACCGCAGGGAATTACACTGGCAAAATCATAACCGGATGTATGCCTGTTAAGTCTCCCGGCTGCTCCCAACTCACCTATTAATGCATACTTCTGCCTTGATGACACACATGAAAATATATCGGCATCTGATATTATATTATATTCACTGTTCCAGTAATGAAAAAGGCACGCGTCATCTTCATCCACATTAGCGCGGGCCTGTGCTTCAGCCATTACGTGGCCGAACAAATCCGCCCAGAATGGGATTATATTATTATTAAGTAATTTTGACATTATGTATGAAGGATAAAATGTACAGCCTACTACACAATCAGGCTTAAATTCAGCAAAAATCCTGGAGAGTAGCTCAATATTCTCAAAATCCTCTTTTTTTAGTATGTTGTACTCAAAATTATACCCTGGATCGGACTCACCTTCCTCAATCAGAACCCTCTCATCTTTCGTTTCCCCCATCTTCCCGGGAGAATTGGAACCGGTAAAATTTTTATTATGCTCTAAATCATCTCTGTAAATAAAATCCTTTATATGTTTTGAATTAAAATCTTCAGGGTACGCTGATGGAACAGCATAATTGCAGACACATATTTTATGCCCTCTCTGCAGAAGTGGCAGTATAAACTGCCAGGTCCTTATACCGGTCCCATATACTTTTCTGTCATTTTCAAATGGAAGCGGGCTCATACCCGCTATAAATATTCTGCTCATAATTAAAAGCCCTAAAAATATAATACCTTTTTATTTTACTTGCTTATTTATATAATTGATACTGTGAAATAATAATATATTTTATAACTGTTTTATTTTAAAAAAAATTTTTTAACTATATACAATTATATTAATAAAATTTTATATTAAAATATTAAAAATTATAAAACCGGAAGAAGCTTAAAATAGCTATGAAAGTTATATTAATAATACTTGTAATTATATTTTTATCAATAACCTCACTCTTCAGCATTGCACTAATCAACATAAATGAGAATGATGCTGAAATTATTGAAATGAATAAAGATAATAAGACGATGCTCCCTATTTCGATAATAGAAATAATAAATGATATACAAAAAATTTTTATAGATAATACTGACAATATTCCTGCAGACGGCAATAAAACCGTGATTGAAGACCTTGATGATAAAACTGAAGCAGAAGATAAAAATGGTGATGATTCTCTTTCCGATACCCCGGCCCAGGACGAAGATAAAGAAACCAATCAAATAAACCTCCAGAATAATATAAACGAAAATGCACAGGAAGAAAAAAAAGAGGATGAGGAGGAGGAAGAAAAAGACATAAAAAATGGGACTATGAGATTCTTCCTGGATGGTGATATGGAAAACGGTATATATCTGGGTGAGACAACCTCAAACCTTGAATCTACAGAAGCATCGCGGTTGTATGGTGAGGATTTTATAAATACAGGTTTTAAGTTCACCTTTAAAAATAACAGCGACCTTAATCTTCTTCCCGGTTCAACTCATTATATTTATATATATTTTTATACAGAAGAATCAGGATGGGATTATACAAGGGAAGAAATAAATCTATCAGGAGAAGAAAACTATGAAAAAAGAATTATCATATCTATAGATAAACCGGAAGAAAACACTCTGATAACTGATCTTCAATTGATTAACGGATGGGCAGTCGACCTTAGAAACAAAGAAAATCCCGGCATAAAAGAAATGGAAATCTACCTGGATGGGCCAAGGGGATATGGAAAACCTCTGGGTGCTGTCCTGTATGGCACGCCAAGGCAGGATGTAGCCGGCTTTTTTGAAAATCAGAATTATTTAAACAGCGGTTACCAGTTTGATAAATCAATCAGTCTTGAACCCGGTTCAACTCATACCATATTCATTTATGCAGTTAGCTCTAAAGACGATTTATCCAATTATGAAACAAGGGAAATTTATCTCTCGGGAGTAAAAGAAGAAAAAGCTATAATCAATGCTCAAATCAATACGCAAGAATTCCGTCAGGATAATACTATTAAAATAACCGGATGGGCTATCGATAAAAATTCTCTTGAAGAAAATCTGAAAGAAAAACAAAAAAACGAAGATGAGACCTCCGGGAGTGGCGAGGGCCATAGTGTAAAAAAATTAATATTCAACTCTAACAGAGATGGCAATGAGAATATTTACAGTATAAACATTGACGGAACAGAACTAACACGTTTGACCGATAGTTCGGGCAGCGATATGTATCCGGAGGTATCACCGGATGGTAATAAAATCGCCTATACTTCCGATATCGGCGGTGTATGGCAGATAATGATTATGGATTGGGACGGCGAAAATAAAAGACAGATTACACGCAATAATTTTAGAAGTGCTTACCCGAGCTGGTCTTATGACAGCAAATATATATACTTTGAAGCCTATATTGATGGAGACTGGGAAATATACAGAATTAAAAGTGATGGAACAGAACAAAAAAGGCTCACTTTTAATCCAGGTTCTTATGACTGGCATCCAAACGGGCACCCCGGTGAATACAAAATTGTTTATGAATCCGGAGCCACCGGCCATGAAAATATTTATGTAATGAATCATGACGGTTCAGGAAAAATAAAGTTATGCGGAGACGACTACCGAAGAAGGGTTCCGGATGTATCCTCTGATGGAACAAGGATAACTTACATGAGATATACGGGTAAAAACTGTGATATATGGCTTATGAATTCCAATGGACGGAATGAAACCAGGCTGACTGATAATCCTGACGAGGACGGGCATCCAGCATTTTCACCTGACGATAAATATATCGTTTATGAAGAAATGAAAGGTTCGCGCGAAAATATTATTTTAATAGATCTTGCTACCGGTAAAAAGACTAATATAACTAATTCTCCCCATATTGATAAAGATGCAGATTTTCTTTACCGATAGTAAGCAGCGTGTACTTTTAAGGCTACCTAAACTTATTCTTTAATCTGATGCTTAAAATGTCTTTCAGTTGACCTGAATTTTAATCTGATTGATGCCCCGACTGAAATTCCAAGCCATATTGCCCATACAGTTTCCCTGGAAAAAAAATAAAAAGCAAGTTCCGAAACAGTAAGGTCTGAATTGAATAATCTGGTTACCATAAGGTTCACCAACCCGGTTTTATAAAGTATTAAAGCAATAGCAGGAATGCAGCCGGTAACCAGTAGTGCCTTTAAATCAAAACAATTCCTATCTTCTCCGGACTTCATGCTTAAAATTATAAGAAGCCCTATCATGAATCCAAGAAGAAAAACAATTATAAATCTTAAAAAATTCAATAAACCGGCAGGCAGATTATAGACAGCCAGGGCACTGGTTATGTTATCAAAATACGCAAAAGCAGTATAATACAGGATTATATTTATAAAACTAAAAATTTTAAGGAAAAATCTCATTTTTTACCCGATACAATTCTATAATTGAGATTCTTTCGTAATTATACTTACAGCTAAAACAACTAAATGTTAACTTAAAAAAATATTAATTTCAATTAAAGCTGCATTTTGTTATACTTTAAAACTTAAAAATCATATAATTAAAGTCATATAATAACAATCAATATATTAAAAAAAGTTTTATTAGGTATTTAAATCATACATTATATTTAATCTATAAATTTAACCTTTAAATAGATAAAAATGAAAACAGTAATTATAATTATTACAATTTTACTCGTAGTAGCAGTAATCTTTCTTGGATATGCAATTTTAAGAGCTACAGTATTTAAAGCACCTACCGAAGATGAGGTTATAGAGCCAGATGAACCTGACATAATAATTGAGGAAGAACCGGAACAACCCGTAGAAGAAGAACCCGAAGAGGTTTTAGAGGAAGATAAAATTGCAGCAATAGAGATATATCTCGACGGAGATAGAAATAACGGAATCCTCCTCGGAGAAGCAGTATATGGTTTGACTTCACAGGAAGCCTTCACAATTTATGGTGAGTATTTTTCGGAAACAGGCTACCTCTTCGCCAAAGAAAATGAGGAATATATTTTTGAGCCAGGGTCTATACATTATCTCTATGTATATGCTTTAATACCGGAATATGGATGGGACTATACCCGTGAAAAAATTGCAATACCCGGAAATCCAGAAATCAATGAAAACATCAAATTATCAATTGATAACCCCTCGTATAATGAAATAATAAAGAAAAAAGATAAATCAAAAATAAGAATATCGGGCTGGTCGGCAGATTTTGGTTATCAAGACACCCCGGGGATTGAAAGCATTGAAGTATATTTAAACGGGCCGAAAGGATTCGGCAAGCCTCTTGGTAAGGCAGACTATGGAATTGAAAGACAGGATGTAGCCAGTGCATTTGGAAATGCAAATTATACCAATTCAGGTTACTCTCTATATTTTGACGGGAGTGACCTTGAAGCCGGAAGTGAAAATACCCTATATATTTATTCTTTCTCTTCTTCCGGAACTTACAATCTGGGCCTGAGAGACATCATAATAGAAGGCGAAAAGAAAGAACCTAACGCTTTCATTTCAGTAGAAGCAAATCTTAATAATCAATCTATAGAAATAAGCGGCTGGGCTATAAATAAAAATGATATTGGCGAGGGTAAGCCCAGGGACCTGGAAATAGAGTATTCCGTTGAAAAAATAGTATTTACTTCCGATAGAACAGGAAATGAGGATATATTCAGCATGAATATAGACGGTACAGAGCTTGCCCAGTTAACGGATTATACGGGGAAAGATAATTACCCTGCCGTTTCTCCTGACGGGAAAAAGATTGCATACACTTCAGATATTAACGGTACATGGCAGATTATGGTTATGGACTGGGACGGTAAGAATAAAAAACAGATTACAAGTAATCCATGGAGAAGCGGATATCCCGCCTGGTCTTTTGATGGAAGATTTATTTATTTCGAAGCATATGTTGACGGAAATTGGGATATATTCAGAATGAACAGCGATGGAAGCAGCATAAAGCGGCTGACATTCAATTCAAATACTCCTGACTGGCATCCCTGCGGCTACCCTTATAAATATAAAATTATTTATGAATCCGGAACAACAGGTAACGAAGATCTATATATAATGGATCATGACGGAAAAAATATTAAAAGAATATCAAGTGCAAAGATGAGAAAAAGAGTTCCTGCATTTTCCGCTGATGGAAAAATAATTGTTTTTAGTGATAATGATTCATTATATACCATGGATAGCAAAGGAGAAAACATAGAAAAAATCAGCGGAGATCTATCATACTGCAGGCACTCTGACATCTCTCCCAATAATAGATATATAACTTTTGAAAGTATGATTGATGGACAGGAAGAGGTATTCATTATTGAACCTGACGGTTCAAACCCTGAGAAGTTAACTAATGTTCCTGGGAATAATTATGATCCTGATTTTCTATATCAGGCGCCCTGATTTCCGACTTATCCAGAGTCTGTTTTTTTAGGTTTTCAACCGATGTATGCCTATATTGTATTCTGGAAAAATTAAAGCGGATTGATGAGCCAATTGCAAATCCCAGCCATAATGACCAGATAGCCTGTCTTGAGAGAAGATAAAATAACAGTTCATTCAATTTTTCGCTTGAATTGAAAAATTTATTTATGATAAAACCTGTTATAGTGCCTCCCGATAGTACAAGACAGATAAAGGGAAAGATTCCAACAATTATCAGATTTTTAAAACTAAAAAGGCTCTTTTTAATCTTTAACCGCAGTATGAGCATTACGTTTACGCCCACACAAAATCCGACAATTAAAAGTGCCGCCAATTTAATATAATTTGCCGCTGTCGGTGATAAATTTACGATTCCCAGGATTTCTAAAACATTATCAAAATAGGAATATATAAGCATATAAAAAATGGTATTAATAAAAGAAAATATTAATAAAAAAATTCTCAAAATTCATCCTTTCTTTTAATCCATGTATCCATCTGTTATATAAGCTACTGATAAATACCGGTACAAATACTGATTTTTAAATATTACAGTCTCTGACCGATAGTGCCAAGATACTGGGAAACATAACTAAAAACTGTATGTGCCACGACCGATGCTCCTGCCGGACTATAATGCATCCCATCAGAAAGATATCCCCCCGGATTTTGTGACAGCGGGGTTAATACGTCTATAACTACCGCACCATGTTTTGCGGCAATCTGTCTGATTACGTCATTATATGGGCCATAATTTTCTTTATTAGGCCTGTTAATAGGCCCGATAAGATTGATAAATACCCTGGCCCCAAGGTTTTTTGCCTTAATTACCATACTCTCAAGATTACCCGAGAATCCGGAAGAACGGGGTCCGACATCGTTGGTCCCATATGCAATTATAACTATCTGTGGGTTGTGGACGGCGACAGTACTATCAAACCTTGCATTGCCATCCCGGGCCATTTCACCGCCCTTTCCACTGGCTATTGTATTATATTCAGCATAAGGGTAATTAGCCTCCAGAAGCTCATCAAATATCTGAACCCAGTTGGACATTTCTATTAAAGAATCTCCCACTGCCACAATAGTCACACTTGCATTTCCTCTAACACCCAGGCTTTTGGATGGCAGTTCAATCGTACCGTTACTGCTTTCAACCTTAAAATGAATAGTTGCAGAGCCACTCGAACCGGCCAGATTTTCATTTACTTTCATTCTAAAGGTTATTTCCTTCTCTACTCCTGTATCTAAATCTTTTAAATCCCATATCAGCCCCCTTATGTCATCGCTCCACATAATTCCCTCTGCGGTGCCTGACTTGCTGATATAAGTGGCTTCGGGTGGTATGGGGCAGATTATTTTATAATTGTCTTCTTTCTTTTCACCAGTATTTCTAATAATAATTTTTACATTTATAGTCTCACCGGGGTAGAGTTCTCCGCCATTTGCATCATATATATATGCTTCCGATGTAGTTAAATCAGAAAAAAGACTTAATTTTTCTTCTACTGATTTTTCTATAATAATTGATCCGTATTTTAAAGTACTTTTACTTGTTATAAGCTCCTCACCGCCCAGATTATCTTTTACCGTAACTTTAAAGGAAAGAGTTTTAGATTTATTTGCTTCGATATTATCAATTTTCCATAATATATAATTGCTCTTATATTCTCCCGGTTGCGTGATTGAATCTTCAATTATATCCACATATTCCGATAGGTTACTTTGTATTTCCACGTTAGAAGCATCCATATCGCCGGTATTTTTTACAATTAATTTATATTGTATGGCATCACCCAATCTTATGATTCCCCCATTATCATCGATGGCTTCTACTTTAAAATTAAAATCAGGACTGCTTTCAATCTTACTAACCAGACCTGTGCCTACATCATCACTAAATACATTTTTACCGGCTCTATAATTAAATTTCACTTTATCCAGCTCAATTAAAGTACCATTATCCAGTGGTTTCTTTACTTCCACTATAAAATAAAGCGTGCCGTTTTCATTTCTCTTAATATCTCCGATGTTAAATGCCAGTGTTTCACCGGTGTTTGCCAAAATATCACTGCGGTCCGATGACACAAAAGAAGTATGTTCGGGCACTCCAAGCTCTATAATCAAGTCCTCTACATCCCTGTTTCCCGTATTTTTATAATTTATTATATATATGATTCTGCTGCCGGGTTTTAAATATTCCCCTGCATCGCTGTAGATAAAACTGAACCGCTCATCATTGAAATTTGGTTTTGCCAGATATACTTTAAAATAATAATACGTAGAAAATATGGCCGCAATTACAGCAATAAATATAATTACTATATAGACCCATTTTTTATTATGTTTTACAGAATCTAAAAATTTTCCGTACATTTATCTTATCCTGACAATAGTATTTTTAAAAACAATGCCAGTAAAAAAGTAAAATTATATTATAACAAAAAGCTATCCGTTAAATAAAGACTTTCTTTCCCGGCAGATGCTTTTCTTTAGGTCTTACTTTTAATCTCCAGCTCAACATCATCACAGTCAATATAATTATCCAGATGAGTTAATCTGAATTTAATAATAGATTTTCCGGGACTTATACTCTTGAGTTCCAGAATTAGATTAATTTCATCCTTTCCTGCTACCGTATATGAATCACTTACCCACATATAAATGCCTTCGCTGACACCGGGATATTGATTAATGACTCCATCAGGGCTTACCCCCGTAAGTTCGATATTATCCGGAAGCTCTAGTTCGATAGAACTGATTCTAGCGCTGTCCCCACCAATGTTTTTTATGGTATATTCCACCGTAAATATCTCTCCGGCTTCCTTAATGTACTTATCAGCCTTATAATCATTATCAACCTTATATTCAATTTCAATATTTCTATCCAGGTTCAAATAACCGGCATATTGATAGGGCGGGATGTAGCTGTTAAATTCAACTCTTTTAATATCATAAAGATTAATAGTCCTCATATCTTCAATACCGGTCCCATACCTTACCGCGCCCCTGTAACCTGCTTCAGGAATCAGATGCCATTTTAAAGGAGAATTATTATCATAAGGCCATGCATAAAATAAAATTTCATTTCCCAGATGTGATTCTATATCTTCTTTTGATTGTTTGAGCTCATATAGAAACTCCTCGTCAGAAGCCAGCCCCAATCTTACATGATTTACCGTGTGTGATAGAAATTCACATCCATACTCATGCATCTCCTTAATCTCGGGCCATATAAGTATCGGCCTTATCACATCGGTTCTACTATTAAAATATGCATTTGTTTTTCTATCTGCGTCCGTTTCCCCAACCGCACCTGTGACCAGAAAGACAGTCATTTTATACCCATATTTTTTAAGTATGGGAAAGCCATTAGTGTAAACATCCTGGAATCCGTCATCTGAGGTTATAATGACCGGTCTTTCGGGAAGCGCTTTTCCGAAATCTATGTAATTTAATAAATCCATAAAAGTAATAGTTTCATAGTTATAATCTTTTAATACCCTGCACAAACTGTCAAAATGGCTGGTATAAAGTTCTATCGGAGCTTCTATATGGTCTTCAATCGCATGCAATCCTATTATCGGGATAAAATTACCTTCAAACGGCCTGGTACCATAAACCATTATGCTGTAACTGGAACCTATAAAAGAATCTGCGTTACCCGAAGATATTTCCAGCCTGCATGAAACCAGCGTATCTTCAGTTATATTATCCATTAAGCTCAGGCTGGTTTTTAAAGTAATCTTCCCGCCGGCATCCAGAATGCCAATATCCCAGCAGGTTTCCTCTCCGTTTAATATAAAATAGTCCTGGGTAATAAGATTGACTTTTACATTTTCAGCTTCCATGCTGCCGCTGTTTACAACATTTATATAAACTATTAAATCTTCACCGGGATACGTGACCCCCCCGTTTATATCTACAAATTCTATATAGGAACCTATAAATGACGGTAATAACCTTCCGGTGCTCCCGCTGCTGTCTTTATCTCCTCTGCCGCTGAACCCGGTAAATAGTGAACAACTTACAAAAATAAACAGAATAATTATTGAAAAAATAAACAATGCCGTTAAATAAACTAATTTTTTTAGATTTTTATTAAAGAATTTCATAGTTTTCTTTTTCATTTTTTATTTTTTCATATCTTAGAGAAAAGCAGAATTACTCTAAGGACTAATAGATGTTTTAATTATTAATCTCTTTAATCCCTTATTTCTATCTCTATATCATCGCAGTTGATATAAAATCCACTTGTTGTTAATCTGAATTTTACCGGTGATTTTCCGGGTCTGATACCTCTCAGCTCTACAATCAGATTGATTTCACCCTCTCCCTCTATAATATATGAATCACTTACCCACATATATAAACCTCTGCTGATACCAGGATACTGGTTAATATACCCATCGGGATCGACTCCCATAAGTTCGATATTATCCGGAAGTTCAAGTTCAAGCGAACTAATTTTAATGCTTTCTTTATTTTTATTCTTAACGTTATATTCCACGTTAAATTTTTCGCCAAATTCTCTGATATAACTATCACTCAAATAACTGATTTCAATATTGACTATTGGCTCAAAAACTTTAAAAAGTCTTAAAGTTTCATCATATCTATCCCAGTAATAGGTTCTTCCTACTTGTTCAGTATTGAATACGGACCTTAGCGCCCCACTATTGCCGACAAAATATACCGGGATATTATTTTCAAGAGCTTCAATCATATTTTCAACTGTATATTCGGGATTAGTATGGTAAATATATTCTATTTCTTTTTCACCATATTCATATGTATCTACAAACATTCCCACATTGGCCGCCCTCGCAAACACATATATCCTGGAGCCGCTTTCCATATTATCAAAAACTTCATCCCAGAATCTATAAATAGGTAAAGGTTCGGAAAGATCAAGCTCATTATAATGTTCCAGAATAAAGGAAAGGGGTAAAAAGGTAAAAAATAATAATATGATTGCTATTAAAAAATATCTTAAGAATCTGTCGATTTTTAATATTTCTCTATTCCTTAATGATTTATTAAAAAGAAAAACCGAACCGTTCAGTATCGATAAAAGCCCGAATGCGATATAAAAAGAAATCACAATCATAGAGTCAAGAAGGTAATTTTGATTTGCATGACCAATATAAAGCGGCGGTACGATAAAATTAAAAATAATGAGGAGAAATGTACAGATACCAAATTTCTTATTTTTTCTTATTAGAAAGATAAATCCTATTATCGCTATAATAATAAGTATGATGCCATAAGTGCTATAAAGTATGTTTAGATAATCTTTTATTACTTTAATAATCAATGAAATATCTTTGTCACCAAAACTTCCACCGTGAATTTTCCCTGTGACTCCCCTTCCTGTAACATAATAAAATAACCTCAGTAAAGTGTTCACCTCCCCGAATCCCTGAAGGGACCTTATTAGAAGATAGAAATAAGACAGAAGTGGCAGGATAAAAAAAAGTGCGCTGATAAAAATTGCTTTCACACTTTTAAAAATCCGTGGATTTATAATAACAACATATAAGACAATGGCCGGTACCAGGAAAAATGTAAGAGGGTGATTGGTTAAACTTAAACCCAGACAGAAAAAGAAAAAATAAAGATATTTCCTTGTTTTATTTTCAGAATAAACAAGAGCTGAAAAAATCAGTAAAGCCACGAAAAAAGTATTTAATGTATCAAATTCCAGCCTGTTTGCCACACTCCAGAAAGGTACGATGAAAGCAAATATCATAGAACCTATAAAGCTTATAAATTCATTTTTTACCAATTTGTTGATGGCTAAAAATAAAAATAGAATAGTAAGGGCACCGAATATTGCGGAAAAAAGATTAAGCCTGTAAGCCAGATCAGCAATAGGTAAAAAAGTAAAAAGTTTTAAAAACATTGAAAATGTCGGATAACCAGTCGGTACCATGAGAGTCATTTCGGGAATTTGATTCGCATACCAGCCAGTATCTCCCCCGACTAATTTAGGCTCCAGAGTAAGTATATAAATAACAAATGGGGTTAAAAAAGAAAATACCGAAAATATGGCTATTCTCTTGTTAACAATAAATTTTTTAATTTTCTGCAATACATATACTCCTTAATAAACTTAAATAACAATAATATTTTACAAATTAAAAATTATAACTCCCGCAATCACTAAAAGATTTCCTATTATTCTTAACTTATCAATATCTTCTTTAAGAATTTTCCAGCAAAATAACATAATAAAAACGTAACTCAACGCAGTAAAAGAATAAAAATCTGAAAAGTCAATCTCCATCATTGTAATTACAGAAAGAAATGGGACAAGTATAAATAAAAATATACTTGCCAGCAGATATTTATTTTTAAGATTATAAACCAGAGGTTTCTTAAAATCTACTTTAAGAGCTCCGATTTTAAAAATAACCTGTGACAGAGCGACCAGGAATTGAATTAGAATGGCTAAAGAAATATAGAGTGCCATATATCAAACACCCTCTAATTTTTTACTTGACATAGTTATAATAAAAACCCCAATCACTATTACTATTGAACCTATTATTTTTTGTATGTTAATATCTTCCTGAAATAAAATTTTCCCCAAGAACAGCGAAATAAAGTAATTCAGGCTTAGAATTGGATATATAAATGAAAGCTTGAATTTTCTATTTAAAAAAAACCAGAAAGTAAATTTTAAACCATAAGTTATTACGAGAACAGATAACCAAAAAACAAAAATTTTCGAAAACTCAAGATTTTTCCCTATATATTTACCGGCTATTATAGTAAATAAATTAATAATAATAGTAAGTATGATTATCAATATATAAAAAAATTTTTTATCAGTATTTCCAGATTCCATTTTTATATTGCTTTAATAAACCTTAATTGAACTAATATCGTGAAACACATTTTATATCAAAATCAATTAAATATTAAGTTCTTTTTATATTGTTTGAATTGTCTGTAGAATGCATCTGTCCAGCAATCACTCCAACCGAGACTGCAGCTATGCCTGGATAATATTTATTTATTAACGAAGAAACAACAAAGAATATAAAAAATATTAAAGCCTGTTTTTTTTTATGTTATCGTTATAAAATTGTTTAAATTGGATTTTAATATTTGAAATGATTTTGATATTTTTTTCTTTAACATCAAAAAACTGCAAAAATTTAATAGGATTAAATTGATATGATAAAAAAATTATTGATTGCAATTCCTGCATATAACGAAGAAGAAAAAATAGGAGAAGTAATACAAAATATCCCGGGAAAACTTAATGGCGTATCTGAAGTCTATATTCTTGTTATCGATGACGGCAGCACCGATAATACCGCAAAAATTGCCAGGGATTCGGGTGCAGTAGTAATAAAGAATTACTTTAATATGGGAGTTGGCTCAGCATTCAGCAGAGGTCTTCAATATGCTCTGGATAATAATTACGATTCTATGGTCAGTATTGACGGCGATGGCCAATTCGATCCGGAAGATATTCCTAAACTTATCAAACCTATTATGGAAAATAATGCTGATTTTGTAACAGCTTCCAGGTTTATTGATAAAAACTATTATCCCAGGATGTCTTTATCTAAATTCTGGGGAAATAAGTTAATGTCAATATTTATAAGTAAACTGGTCGGTAAAAAATTTTATGACGTATCATGCGGGTTCAGAGCATATTCACAAAGAACCCTGCTTTCCTTAAATCTCCATGGAAGATTCACTTATACTCAAGAAACCTTTATCGATCTATCATTTAAGAGATTGAAAATTGTGGAAATCCCTATAAAAGTGAAGTATTTCCCTTCAAGAACTTCAAAAATTTCCTCAAATCTTTTTACATACGGAATAAATACCCTTAAAATTATTCTTGAAACTTACCGGGATTACAGGCCATTTACCTTCTTTTCTTATATTGCACTTTTCTTTTTCATAATAAGCATCTTCTTCGGATCGATTTTATTATATACGTATGTATCGATAGGATCATTTCATCCTAATATCTGGTCCGGTTTCGTAGGAGGTACTTTTCTTTTTATTTCCATAATATTCTTTATAGTTGGCATCTCGGCAGATACAATTAAAAGAATCAGGGTTAATCAGGAAGAAATTTTGTACCTTTTAAAAAGAAATGCCCTAAAAAATAAATGAAAAGAATTTTATTTATAAAAGTTTTATATTATCTTTTTTTTACAGTTATTTTCCTGCTGGCATTGATTATTTTTTTTGAAATTGTAAATTTTAGCTTTTATAATGTCTACCTCAGGGATTTTTTTCATAAAATATTGAATATATTCAATTTTTAATGATTCTACAGCGTTTCAGTATAGCTTCCCATAAAAGTATCAAATATGAGACATGCATCTAAGAAAAGTATTGACGAATTTATTTTTGGTGAAATAATACAAATTTATGAAGATATTTCTTTTATTTACTGAAATAAATCAAAAATTCGGTCCTCTATATTATCAGCACGGACTGGCTTATCTTTCCGCTATACTTAAAAAGAATGGAGTTGGTTCCATTTCTCTAATTCATTTTACTCAGAAACCTGATCTTGTAAAATGGGAAGCATATCTTAAGGAACAAAGGCCAGATATAATAGGTATCTATTCAACAACAGAGCAGTTTCATTTCGTAAGAGAACTTATTAGTAAAATTCCTAAAGGTATATTTACCATCTGTGGGGGACCTCATCCTACCTGTTATCCAATGTGTATTGAAGATATCCCTCGATTGGATGCAATTTGTATTGGAGAAGGAGAATACCCAATGCTGGAACTTGTAAATGCTTTAAAGGAATACAGAGATTATAGTAAAATAAAAAACCTGTGGGTCAGAAAAGATGGAAATATTGTAAAGAATGAAACAAGGCCATTTATTGCTGATTTAGATGAGCTTCCCTTCGAAGACAGGGGGGTCTTTGATCTCCAGAGATCTATCGATAAATATGGGCTGGGACAGGTACGTGTAATGACAACCAGAGGTTGTCCTTACCAATGTACCTATTGTGCAAACAAGCGAATAGGCAAGACTCAACCCGGATATTATGTCCGCTTCCGTTCTGCCAGACATATAATGGATGAGTTAAATTATCTTGATAAAAAATACAGATTCAAGGAAATTTTCTTTGATGACGATATTTTTATGATGGATAAGGCAGTCCGTATGGAATTTTGCAGGAGATATCCCGAAGAAATCGGTAAACCCTTTGTTTTCGGAGGTCACGTTGAGATTTGTAATGAAGAAATGTTAAAGGAGCTTAAAGCTGCGGGCGGGCGCAGGATTGATTTCGGTGTGGAGTCCGGTAATGAGGATTTGCGGAGAAATATTTTGAAGAGAAATATGACAAACAGGCAGATTTTAGAAGCCACAAAGATAGCTAAAGCAGTCGGATTTCAGGTTAAAACCCTGAATATGGTCGGGCTTCCCGAGGAAACTGTTGAAAAATATTTAGATACTGTTAGATTAAACCGGGAAATAAAACCTGATGTCGTAAGT